>JAYTLK010000219.1:0-9833 GCA_043729515.1 Herminiimonas sp. | reverse complement strand
GGCCAAGCCATATAACGTCGGCCCGGATGCACTGTTGTTGAACTACAAGGCGGTCAGCCTGCATTTCACGCCGAATCCGGCAACCGGTCGGGCCGGCTTGCGGATCGACCCGCCGCTGGCGCAGGTGGCGGTGGCCGATCCCGAACTGGCGCCCGGCGACTGCGGCGACTGGCAAGCGGCGCTGCTGCTGACGGTGACGCCGGCACGCATCGGTTTTGATGGCAAGCTGCCGGCGGCGTGTGGCGAGCGGGACTGGACGATCCATCCGTTCGGCATGAGCCGCAATGCGTATTTCGGCGCCGTGTTCCGGGCACTGTGGCGCGACATGGGTGGGGTGTTTGCAGGGGACGTCATCGACGGGTCGGTGCCGCCACAGGCAAGGCTGGTGATCGAAAACGCGTCAGCCAGCCTGCCGGAAGTGGTGCGCGACATGAACAAGTTCAGCAACAACGTCATGGCGCGCCAGTTGCTGCTGACAATCGCCGCCGAACGCCAGCTGCTGCCCGCCACTCCCGAGCGCGGCGCGCATCTGATCAAGACCTGGCTGGCGCAGCGCGGCATCGAAAACCCGGAACTGGTGATCGAGAATGGCTCCGGCCTGTCGCGCGCCGAGCGGATCTCGGCTGCCACCCTGGGACGGATTCTGGTGGCCGCATACCGTGCGCCGACGATGCCGGAATTCGTCTCGTCACTGCCGCTGGCGGGCGTGGACGGCACCATGCAGCGTCGCCTGCAGGATCGGTCCGTCTCCGGCCACGCCCACATCAAGACCGGCAGCCTGAACGACGTGCGGGCAATCGCAGGCTATGTGCAGGCGGTGTCGGGTCGGTGGTATGCGGTGGTGTCGATCATTAACCATCGGGCGGCTGCGCGTGGGCAGGAGGCGCAGGACGCGCTCTTGCAATGGATCTACGAGCGCGGTTGATGCGGACCGATTTCCGGTTCAGCGACCAGCAATAAGCAACCAGCAGCTATAAAATCACCGGCCGATCCGACAGTTCATTGCCTCGCTGCGCATCGCCACTCCTCGGAAATTCCGCCGCCAGCAACCGGTTGATCTCGGCTACCCCGGCAACCGCGCTGTCGTGAAAACTGCCCTGCGCAAACCCCCGCGTCATTGCGGCACAAGCGGCTTCCCACTGCCGCCGCTCGATTGCCCTGCCGACGGCGCGGTCAGTCACGATCTCGACGGCGCGGTCGGCCAGGTTAATGTAGAGCAGTACGCCGACGTTCTCTTCGGTGTCCCAGATGCGGTATTGGGAAAACAGCGCATGGGCCCGGCCGCGTGACGATACCTTGTCACGCAGCGGCGCCCAGCTCAGCTTTGGCTCGATGATCAGGCGCAACTGGGCGCGATGACGTGCTTCGCCGGCGCCGATCTCGGTCTGCAATGCCGTCAGGGTTGCGGCAGGAAAGACGCGTCGTGCCGAAGCAGTGGTCGTCGTCACGTGGCGCAACAGGCGCGCGAGGAACGATACCGGCTGCTGGGGCGATGGGGGAGTGGCGTGGGAGGAAGAAGTCATCACCAGTTCCCCGACGCGCCGCCGCCGTCGAAACCACCACCGCCGCCACTGAAGCCACCACCACCGCCGCCGCCAAAGCCACCACCGCCGCCGCTGCGGCCCAGCTGGCTGCTGATCACGCTGCCGACGACATTGCCCAGAATGACGCCGGCGGTATTTCCCCACCCGTTCGACGACAACCCGCTGCCGCCACGACGCATCCGGGAGCCGATCAGGTAGATCCCGACCAGCATGATGAACAGGATCGGCAACAGGCCGGCGAAGTCACTGCCGGTCTGCGCATTTTGGGCGGGCGCGGCAGGGGCGGGCAGATGCTCGCGCTCCAGCACCGTCTGCAGCGCGGCACTTGCAGCCACCAGCCCGCCGTAAAAATCGTTTTGCCGAAAATGCGGCGCGATCACGTCCTGCAGGATGCGGTTTGCCTGTGCGTCCGTCAGGCTGCCCTGCACGCCGCGTCCGACTTCCAGGCGCAGGCGGCGCAGGGCCGGTGGATTGTCGCGGGCGACGATCAGGATCACGCCGTCGTCGATGCCCTTGCGGCCGAGTTTCCAGGCCTCTGCCACCCGGATGCCGTACTGGTCGATCGCTTCAGGGGCGGTGGTGGAGACGAGCAGAATGCCGATCTGGCTGCCGGTGCGGGTGGCGAAGTCGCGCAGGCCGGTTTCCAGCGTGGCTTTCTGGGTGGCGTCGAGCAGGCCGATGCGGTCGGTGACATGATCGGTCAGGGCGGGGATCGCTACCTGCTGTTCCTGCACGGAGCCCGGCAACGTCGTTGCTGCCGCGCCAGGATTTTGCGCTGCGCCCGGCAATGGCGTACCGGCTGCATCGGGATTGCGGACGGCGCCGGCAGTGCTGGTCGCTGCACCTGTTGCGGCAGCCGCCATCGGCGCAATCATCGCGCTACCCGCCAGCAGGGCTGCGCAAAGCAGGCATGTCAGCACCTGTCTTGCACGCGGCGCGGGCGCATGCTGCGATGACGGAATGCCAGGCATCGCTTACTTCCCGAAGTTGACGGCCGGCGCAGTCGAAACCGCCTTCTCGTTCTCGACCGTGAAGGCTGGCTTGACGTCGTACTTGAAGATCATTGCGGTCAGGTTGCTCGGAAAACTGCGCGCCAGGACGTTGTATTGCTGGACCTGGGCGATGTAGCGGTTGCGGGCAACCGTGATGCGGTTCTCGGTGCCTTCGAGCTGGGATTGCAGATCCCGAAAACCGGCGTCGGCCTTCAGTTGCGGATAGTTCTCGGTCACGACCATCAGGCGCGACAGCGCTGAACTCAAGTCGCCCTGCACCTGCTGGAATTTCTTGAAGGCTTCCGGATTGTTCAACACTTCCGGCGTCACCTGGATCGAGGTGGCGGCCGAGCGGGCACGGGTCACGGCTTCGAGGGTTTCCCGCTCGTGGCTGGCATAGCCCTTGACGGTATTGACCAGATTCGGAATCAGGTCGGCGCGGCGCTGGTACTGATTCACCACTTCGCTCCAGGCCGCCTTGACGCCTTCGTCCTTGGTCTGGAATTCGTTGTAGCTGCAGCCGCCGAGCGTGAATACCAACGTCAGCACCGCGAAGCAATTGCGCAAACGGATGAAAGCATTGCCGGTCATGTTTTTCTCCTGAAAACGTCTTGATCGAACGTGGCCACCGGCCGCGTTCCATTGTTTGTTCCATGCGCATTCTTTCTGCGCATTCCCCGCGCCCACTCCGGCGCGCCCCGGCGGAACGATAGCACGGCGCGTTACAATGCGGCGCATTCGCAGGCGGCCATTTGCGTGCCAGCGCACCATCCAAAAAGGAGCTTCGCCGTGACCTTCATCGAACAGTTGCGCGCCGCCTGGTCGGCCAGCGACTCCCTGCTGTGCGTTGGCCTCGATCCCGACATCGCGCGCATGCCGCCTGAACTGCAGGGCAAGCCGGATGCCGTGTTCCAGTTTTGCAAGGCAATCGTCGACCGCACCGCCGACCTGGCCTGTGCGTTCAAGCCGCAGATCGCTTATTTTGCGGCGCTGCGGGCGGAAGACCAGCTGGAAGACCTGTGCCGCCATATCCGCACGCAGCATCCGAGCATTCCGCTGATTCTCGACGCCAAGCGCGGCGATATTGGTGCGACCGCCGAGCAATACGCACGGGAAGCTTTCGAGCGCTATGACGCGAATGCCGTGACCGTCAATCCGTACATGGGCTTCGATTCGGTGGCGCCGTATCTGGAGCGTGGCGATCGCGGGACGATCGTCCTGTGCCGCACCTCGAACCCCGGCGGCTCGGACCTGCAATTTCTGGAGTCCGGTGGATTGCCGTTGTACCTTCACGTTGCGCGACTGGTGGCGCAACGCTGGAACACGAACGGTCAGTGCGCGCTGGTGGTGGGGGCGACCTTTCCGCAGGAATTGGCACGGGTGCGGGCCGAAGTCGGCGAGATGCCGCTGCTGGTGCCGGGCATCGGGGCGCAGGGTGGCGACGTTGCCGCAACCGTGGCGGCCGGGCGCACGGCCGATGGCACCGGCATGATGATCAATTCCTCGCGGGCGATCCTGTATGCGGCGCCAGAGGGCGTTGAAAACTTTGCCGATGCCGCAAGGCGTGCCGCCATGGCGACACGGGATGCGATCAACGCTTGCCGGCGCGGTCCTGCCGTCTGATTCCTGCGCTCGGAACCCGGTCAGGTACGGAAAAACGTCTGCATCTCCGCCAGCAGCGCATCCGGACATTGCTCGGGAATGAAATGGCCGGCGTCGAACGCCGTGCCGGTCACCGGCCCGGACGCCTTTGCCTGCCAATCCGCGATCGGGTCGAACATCCGCCCGACGATGCCGTTGCGCCCCCAGATCAGATGCACCGGACACGTGATGCGGGCATCGGCATCTGCGGCGTCATGCACAAGATCGATCGAGGCAGCGGCCCGGTAATCCTCGCAGGCCGCATGAATCGCATCCGGCCGCACGAAGCAGCGCTCGTATTCGGCCATGGCAGCCGGATCGATGAAGCCATGACCGGCCGAGCCCCAGCCGCCGAGGAAAGTGCGCAACAGGAACGGCGCGCTGTTGCCGACCAGGGTTTCGGGAATCGGCTTCGGCTGGATCAGCATGAACCAGTGAAAATACGCCGTCGCGAAAGCCTGGTTTGTGCCGCCATACATGGTGGCCGTGGGCGAGATATCGAGCAGCATCAGGCGTGACACGGCCTGCGGATGGTCGAGTGCAAGCCGATGCGCGACGCGTGCACCGCGGTCATGACCGCACACCGCATAGCGCGTGTGGCCAAGCGCCAGCATGACGCTGGCCATGTCCTGCGCCATGATGCGTTTTGAATAATTTGCATGGTCGGCATTGCCGGGCGGGCGGGACGAATCGCCATAACCGCGCAGATCCGGCATGACCAGCGTGAAGTCGCGCGCCAGGCGATCAGCGATCTGGTGCCAGATGACGTGCGTCTGCGGATAGCCGTGCAGCAGCAGCAGCGGCGGGCCGTTGCCGCCGTGGCGCAGGTTGATGGTGACGTCGCCGACGTCGATCTGGCGGTGGGCGAAATTGTCGAGCATCAGACAGGTCCGAGATAGCGGATCAGGCCGCGCAGGGCGTGGGCCACGGTCTGGCTGCGCACTGCCTGCCGGTCGCCGGCGAACACCAGGCGCTCGGTATGCGTATGGTCGCCACGGGTCCAAGCGAAGCAGACGGTGCCGACCGGCTTGCCCGGCACCGCGCCGCCGGGGCCAGCGATGCCTGTCGTCGAGAGCGTGACATGGGCATTGCTGCTTTTTAGTGCGCCTTCGGCCATGGCGGCGGCGATTTCCTCGCTGACCGTGCCGTGCTGCGCGATCAATGCCGCCGACACATCCAGCAGTTCGGTCTTGGAGGCATTCGAATAGGTGATGAAGCCGCATTCGAACCAGCTCGACGAGCCGGTAACATCGGTGATCGCTTGCGAGACGCCGCCGCCGGTGCAGGATTCGGCTACTGCCAGCAGCAGTCCCTTGGCCTGCAGCACGCGGCCGGCTTCGGCGGCGAGACTTGTGATGTCATCCATATCTATCTCCGTTGTAAGTGCAGCGATCGGTCGTGCCGCTAGGTTGCTGCTTGCTTGACTCTACCATCACCGAAGCCCCCGCCACCCGGTGTTTCGATCATGAAAACATCGCCAGGCTGCATCTCGACGCTGGCAACGAAGCCGAGCGTTTCGGTGCTGCCGTCGGCCCGGAGAACGGTGTTGCGTCCACAGGCGCCAGGTGCGCCACCTGCCATGCCGAACGGCGGCACCAGCCGGTTGTTGGACAGGATCTGCGCCGTCATCGGCTCCAGGAAGCGAATCGCGCGGATGGCGCCATCGCCACCGTGCCAGGCGCCGGCGCCACCCGACCCGCGCCGGATCGCATGTTGCTCGACCCGTACCGGATAGCGTGATTCCAGCACTTCGGGATCGGTCATGCGGGAGTTCGTCATGTGGGTCTGGACCGCATCGCAGCCATCGAAGCCATCCCCCGCACCGGAACCACCGGCGATGGTTTCGTAGTACTGATGCCGCTCGTTGCCGAACGTAAAATTGTTCATCGTGCCAGGCGCGGACGCCATGTCGTGCAATGCGCCATACAGCGCGTTGGTGATGCAGCTCGACGTCTCGACGTTGCCCGAGACGACCGCCGCCGGATAGCACGGACTGAGCATCGATCCCGGCGGGATGATGATCTGCAGCGGCTTCAGGCAGCCGGCGTTGAGCGGAATGTCATCGTCGACTAAAGTCCGAAAAACATACAGCACGGCAGCGGTGCAGATCGCGCTGGGGGCATTGAAATTGCCGTCCAGCTGCGCCGAGGTGCCGGTGAAATCGATCGCCGCGCTGCGGCTGGCATGATCGACCCGGATTGCGACTCGGATCATCGCGCCATTGTCCATCGGGTAGTCGCAACTGCCGTCGCGCAGGGCACCGATCACGCGCCGCACGGCTTCCTCGGCATTGTCCTGTACATGCCGCATGTAGGCCGCTACTGTCGGCAGGCCGTAATGCGCCACCATCTTCAGCAACTCGTCGGCGCCTTTCTGGTTCGCTGCGATCTGCGCCTGCAGGTCGCCCAGGTTGTGCGCGATGTTGCGGGCCGGATGCTCACCCGACGACAGCAGGGCGATCGTTTCGGCCTCAAGGAACCGGCCGCCGCGCACCAGCTGGAAATTCGTGATCAGCACGCCTTCCTCCTCGACCCGCCGGCTGTTGGCCGGCATCGATCCGGGCGTGATGCCGCCCACGTCCGCATGATGGCCGCGCGAGCCGACATAGAACAGGATCTCGGCGCCGGCCGCCTCGAAGACCGGTGTCACGACCGTGATGTCGGGCAGGTGCGTGCCGCCGTGATACGGGTCGTTCAGCATGAACGCGTCGCCCGGCTGCATGCGGCCGCGGTTTTCGCGCAGGATGGTGCGGATGCTGTCGCCCATGGAGCCCAGATGCACCGGTATGTGCGGCGCGTTGGCGATCAGGTTGCCGTCGGCATCGAACAGCGCACAGGAAAAATCCAGGCGCTCCTTGATGTTGACCGACATCGCTGTGTTCTGCAGCCGCAAGCCCATCTGCTCGGCGATGCTCATGAAGAGATTGTTGAAGACTTCGAGCTGGACCGGGTCGACGGTGGTGCCGGCGGCGAAGCGGGCTTCCCGGGGCAGGACCCGCACCAGCATCAGATGGTCGCCCGATGACATCTCGGCCTGCCAGCCAGGTTCGACGATGTTGGTGCCGTTGGCCTCGACGATGATCGCCGGGCCGGGGATGCGGCAGCCGGCCGTCAGGTTGGCCCTGGCAAACAACGGCGCCGCATGCCATGCGCCGCCGGAATACATCGGCGCGGTCGAAAGCGGGGGTGGGGCTTCGGTCGTCGTTGCTGATGCAGGAGCCGGGACAGGCGCAGGCGCCGACGGCATCGCGCCCATATCAGCGCCGCTGCCGATCGCTTCGACCGATACCGCTTCGATCACCAGGCCTTTGCCTGGCATCAGGAACGCATAACGCTGCCGGTATGCATCGTCGAAATTTGCCTGCATCGTCGCAATGTCGGCCAATGGCACGACGATGCTGGCGTCGGACCCGGCGTAGCGCAGGTGCATGCGCTCCTGCACGACGATGTTCGATGCGGCCAATCCCTGCGCCTGCAGTTCGGCGCTGGCCGCGGCCCCCAGTTGCGCACATTCGGCGCGGGCAACTGCATGCGCCGCATCGGTCAGTGGCAGCTCGATGCTTTTTTCACGCAAGGCGCGTTGCTCGGCCAGTCCCATGCCGTAGGCCGACAGCACGCCTGCGAATGCATGGGCCATCACCCGCGTCATGCCGAGCGCGTCGGCCACGCGGCAGGCATGCTGGCCGCCGGCGCCGCCGAAGGTGCACAGCGTGTAGTCCGTGACATCATGGCCGCGCTGGACCGAGACGAATTTAATGGCATTGGCCATGCGGCCGACTGCGACATCGATGAAACCTTCCGCGACTGCCTCCGGGTCGGCACCGGCAATGCGCGCGGCAAGTTCGGTAAAGCGCTGCACGACGATCTCGCGATCGAGCGGCGCATCGGCGCCGGGCCCGAAGACTGCAGGAAACCAGTCCGGCTGAATCTTGCCGAGCATGAGGTTGGCATCGGTCACCGTCAGCGGGCCACCACGCCGGTAGCAGGCCGGCCCGGGATCGGCGCCGGCGCTGTCCGGTCCGACCCGGTAGCGGCTGCCGTCGAAATGCAGGACCGAACCACCGCCGGCGGCAATCGTGTGGATGCGCATCATCGGCGCGCGGATGCGCACGCCGGCGACCTGGGTATCGAACTCGCGTTCGAATTCACCGGCGTAATGCGAGACGTCGGTGGAGGTGCCGCCCATGTCGAAGCCGATCACCCGGTCCAGGCCCGCCGCCTGGGCAGTGCGGGCCATGCCGACGATGCCGCCGGCCGGACCCGAAAGCACCGAATCCTTGCCCTGAAAACGATGCGCATCCGTCAGCCCGCCATTGCTTTGCATGAACAGCAGCTGCACGCCCGGCATGCTGGCGGCCAGCCGGTCGACATACCGGCGCAGGATCGGCGACAGGTAGGCATCGACCACCGTCGTGTCGCCGCGTGCCACCAGCTTGATCATCGGGCTGACCTGGTGCGATACCGAAATCCGGGTGAAGCCGATCGTCCCGGCGATGGCGGCGATGCGCTGTTCGTGCGCGGGATGGCGATAGCCGTGCAGCAGCACGATCGCCAGCGAGCGCAGGCCGGTGTCGTACACGGCTTGCAGTTGGGCCTGCACGACGGCGTCGTCCGGCGCCTGCAGGATGGCGCCATCGGCGCCGATGCGCTCGGCGATTTCCACTGTCTGTCCGTGCAGGAGTTCGGGCAGGCGGATGTGGCGGTCGAACAGGCGTGGCCGGTTCTGGTATCCGATGCGCAGGGCGTCGCCGAAGCCTTGGGTGATGCACAGCGCGGTTGGCTCGCCGCGCCGCTCCAGTAACGCATTGGTGGCGACAGTCGTGCCCATGCGGACCGAGGCCACCAGTGAGGGCAGGATCGGGGCGTCGGGCGCCAGGCCAAGCAGGTGGCGCATGCCAGCCAGCGCGGCGTCTGCGTACTGCTCCGGGTTTTCGGAGAGCAGCTTGTGGGTCAGCAGGTTGCCGTCCGGTCGGCGGGCGACGATGTCGGTAAAGGTGCCGCCGCGGTCGATCCAGAATTGCCAGCGCGGTGGCATGTTGCCGGCGGATCTGTCGGCCTCGGCTGCCGCATCGATGGTGCTCACAGCACGCGCCAGAGCGCAAACAGCAGCAACGTGAAAAACGCCGCCACGATGTCGTCGAACATCACGCCGAAACCGCCCTTGAAGCGGCGGTCGACGTAGCCGATCGGTGGCGGCTTGACCATGTCGAAGAAGCGGAACCAGACGAAGGCCCAGAACTGGGTCGCGCCACTGGCCGGCGTGAGCAGCCACAGCACCAGCCAGAAAGCGACGATCTCGTCCCACACCATGCTGCCATGGTCGGCGATGCCGAGGTCGCGTCCGGTCTTGTCGCAGGCCCAGACGCCGACCACGAAACCGACGCCGATCATCACGCCCCAGGTCCAGGGCGTGAAGACCGCCGGCCAGCGTGCTGTCAGGAGTACGTATGACAGCCATGCGTACAGGGTGCCCGAGGTGCCGGGCATCCAGGGAGACAGGCCGCTGCCGAAACCCTGTGCCAGCAGATGCGCCGGGTGGGACAGCATGAAGCGGGCATTCGGCTTGCGGACCTGTGCGGTCTGGCCGGGTTCGAGTGTGATCATGGGTCGGTGAGGGAAGATGAATCAGGCCTGGAAGTGGTCGAAGGAAGCCGGCG
>JAYTLK010000218.1:0-1441 GCA_043729515.1 Herminiimonas sp. | reverse complement strand
GAGATTCAAAAGACGGAGCCGAAACGCGGGACTGATTGGGGTCGTTTCGCCATCTTGAGCGATGACGATCCGGTGCTTGCCGCTGGGCAGGGCGATATCGGCTTCGATCGCCCCAGAAGCCCCCACCTTGGCAGTGATCGTTGTGCCCGCGACGGAGTCCGGTGAGGAATCGAGCTTCCAGCCTGCGATGTCAGAGGACAGCGTTCTTCCCGACATGTCGAACAAAAACTCTTTCCGTTCCGTGGGCGTGACGCGGCGAAGGATCAATCCGGGATGGCCCTCTTTTTCCGCAAAGTCGATCTCGCGAAACGAGGCCACCGGAGAGGACAGCAATTCCGGATTGACCTGCGGTGCCGGATCGTCGCTCGGGCGGCGCAGAGAGATCGATCCCTCTTCCGCAATGAAGTAGGCCGTGGTGCCATCGGACACCGCCATGCGGATGTCGTTGGATTTCAACGGTGCAGTCCAATCGACTTGTCCTCGCTCTCCCGAGACTTCCAGTCTCATCAAAGCGGCGGCTCCCGTGTCCATGTTCGCGACCAGGACCGCACCGCCCGTCTTCCCAGCCACAGCCCGACAAGACCATGACAGCGGGATCTGATGGCGTCCAAAGTCATGCAGCAGTGTCGATCCGCTCTTCTCTCCGCGGGCGGCTCCACGCCAGCGACGCAGTTGCCCGGTCTCTTGTTTCCGGTGAACGGAACTGGCCAGCAGATCACCGGGACTGACCGGATCGACCACGACATCGAAATGCACGAAGTCGTTCGCGGCATCAAGGGCCTCGGTCGTCTTTCGCTCCACATCCCAGAGCCGCAAGCCGAACGCCGAGTCCTCCCAAGGTATCGCGACCGCCACCATCAGTCGATCCTCATTCGTGCGATAGGGGGCCAAGCCCGGCAATGTCTTCTGGTCCCATTGCGGCAATCGACGCTGTATCCCCGACGAGGTGGTGAAACCGGTTAACCGTCCCAACTCGGTCGCCTGGGCGGCATCCCACGCGATGAGTTCTGTCTGAAAGTGACTGGTCCCCTTGTCCCAGACCTCAGCCACCGAAACCAACCCCGTCCCACCCTGAGCCTGAAACCTCAGACCCAGCACAGCCCCCCAGTGACCGCGTAGCAACTTGACCTGCCCGGTCGGAAGATGAAACAGGTAGATCGTCCCCTCATCGAGCCGTTGCTCGTCGGAGAAGAACTCCGCCGACATATCAATCCCGGACTGCTGACTCGAGGCGACTCCCCGTTTCACGCCTCGACCGCCCACCGCCAGCCATTCCCCATCGGCTGAGACCGACATCGCCTCGATCGCACCATCCAATCCGCCCCCGATGGGGATCGCCAGTGTCCCATCCACCCGAGGGGTCCAGACTCCATTCACGAAGTCCCAGCGATATACCGCTTTATCCCAACCGGCGGCGAAGAGCGATTTTCCATCGCTCGAA
>JAYTLK010000217.1:0-24879 GCA_043729515.1 Herminiimonas sp. | reverse complement strand
CGTGTCGCCGCCGACTTCCTTCACCGCCTCGCGCAACTGGTCTTCCGTTACGGCGAACACGCCCATCCAGTATTCCAGTTCCCAGATCTCCGACACATCGACCCGGCCCGGCTCGGCCGGAACCCGGCCATTCGTGGTTGCATCCATTGCAGCTCCTTGAAAGAGCTACTGACTGTAGCCGAACATGGCGGACCGGTATGTTGACTGCCTCGCTTTATCGGGACGCGGCGAGGCTGCCCGACTCAGGCGGCTTTGCGATGCGTTTTAAAAAACCGCATCATTTCCGCGGTCGCGTCCGGCCCCCGTGCGTCGGTATAGCTGCCGGCCGCGCTGCCGCCGGACCAGGCGTGACCGAAGCCATGGATCAGCCAGTGCTCTGCCACCGGCGTGCCGGCCGCATCCGCATGTACGGTACGGGTGTAGGCATGGCCATCCGGCACCTTGCCATCGGTGCGGCGTGGCGCGCCGGCCGAAGCAGGCGCAGTCCCTGCAATCACCTGATCGCCATTGCGCCGGTTGACGGTATGGTCGGCGTCACCATGAAACACGATCAGGGGAATTCCCTTGAAGGTTTGACCATTTGCGCTGCGCGAGCGCGTTGCAGTACCGGAGGCGCCACTGCGCATGGCAGCCAGGGCAGACGGCAAGTCGGTTGCCGCGCCTACCGGCAGCCCTGAATGCACCGCGACACCCGCATACAGATCGGGATAGGCAACGCCGAGAATGGCCGCCATTGCCCCACCCGCCGACAGCCCCGCCACATACACCTGCGATGCATCGACGCCCTGTTGCGCCATGATCTCGCGCGTCATGTCGGCAATGATCGACGGCTCGCCAGCATCGCGCTGCTGGTCGGCCGCATTGAACCAGTTCCAGCATTTCGAACTGTTGGCGCCCTGCGATTGCTGCGGATACAGCACCAGGCAACCCTGCGCTTCGGCAGCGGCATTCATTTGCGTACCTGCCGCAAAATCATCCGGATCCTGGGTGCACCCATGGAGCATGACCACCAGCGGCAGTGGCGCCGAGCCTTCGCCCGCACTGGCTGGCACATACAGCTTGTAATGGCGACTGCCGGCAGCATTGCCAAAACTGCCGCTGATGAATTTTGCGCCGGCCGGCAATTCCTGCGCTGCAGGGCGACCCCCCATCCCGCCGGCAAGGACGCCCTTTCCGGAAACTTTCAACTTCGCGAGCAGATCGTTGACGAAATCATTGGTTTTCTCACCGGCGTCAGCACCGGCAAAACCATGTTTGCCAAGTCCACGCAGGCCCGCGGCCAGTCCCTTCGCAAACGGCGCGGCCGCAGCGCCCTCTCCAGGCGCGGACGCATAGGCGGAGGCAGGGGCGGCAGAGGCAGCGGTCGGCGCATCGCTCGATGACGCCTGCGAAGCCTTGCCTGCCGGCGGTGGATTGATGTCATGCATGATCGGCTGGCCGGCAGGCGCCCCGGCGAACGTCGACGCAAAAGCGCTGAATGGCGCCCGATGCGGCTGCGCGCCATCGTGCTGGGCCGACGCCCCCTGCCCGGACACCGGCGCACCGGCAAGTCCGGCATCCTGCAGCGCCTGCTGGATGGCGACCGTAGCGGCTTGCGGCCCTCCTTCGCGTAACTGACGGCGCAGGTCGCGCATCTTGTCGAGCAGATTTTTCTGGGTATTCATGGAAATTGATCCTTTACGGTTTGGAGGCTGCCCACCGCCGCACCAGTCGATGCCGGCAATGGCGAACAGCAAAAATAGTCAATGAATGCGGTCGGCAAGCGCTGCCTTGACCGCCGGGCTTGCATGCAGCGCGCCGAGTACGGCAATTGATGCGATCGTCAATCGTGCCAGGTCGGCGCTGACGTCGGCGCCGATGCTGGCCAGGCCAAGCACCTGGATCTGCAGCTGCTCGCCGGCGGCCGCGACGCGCTCGAGATCTTCCTTCGAAAAATGCTGCAAGCCGAGCACCAGTTGCCTGCGCGCCACGGTCTGGCGCACGACCTCGGCATGGGCCGTGAGCTGATTGCGGATGGCAGTACGGATCAGGTCGGTACGGTTGGAATAAAAGCCTTCCTGCACCAGCAGATCGATCTGGCCGAGATCGACCGGGCCGAGATTGACGGTGATTTTTTCCGTGTCAGTGACACGGGGTTTGCCTTCGATATTGATCAAGGTGTTCCCGAGTTCAGATTTTTTCATGTTCGTCACGTTCCTGCTCAACCACCGCCGGACCTGTTTTACCAGCTACTTACCATCCACATGGATGTTATATGGATGGCCAAGCACTTTGCAAGGGCCCATCGCCAGATTGATCTGATTTTTTTCAGTCTGCAAAATCATGCCAAATGCGCGCAGGCGCATGGAACAAGGAATGTGTTCATGGTGCAATCCTGGTCGGCCGAGAGCGGCGCAGGGCTTCCTTCTGGCATGTGCCTTGCTCCGCTTGCCGACCGCGCTTTATTACCGACTGGAACCTCCTTGCCCACCCGACCCTTAAGCTTCCCGCCCGCCGTATTGTCGTTCCTGCGCGCGCGGCTATCACCGGAGGGCTATCTCGGCCTGCATCTGACCATCGGCGCCGTGCTCTTGCTGGTCGCAGGTGCCTTGTTCGGCGCGATTGCCGAAGATGTTGCCACCGCCGCGCCGATCACCCTTCAGGATGTGCGGATCGCACGGTGGCTGCATGCGCACGGCTCGGCCGGCCTGACGCAGTTCATGCTGGGCGTGACCTATCTGCATGGCGTGCCCGGGGTCACGGTGATGTCGGTGATCTTCGGCGTCGTGCTCTGGCGGCGGCATGCCCGCTACTGGACATTGGCACTAGCCATTGCGGTGGCAGGCGGCGCATTACTCAATGTGGCGATGAAATACGCATTTCACCGGGCCCGCCCGACGTTCGACGACCCATTGTTCACGCTTCTTACTTATAGCTTCCCGAGCGGGCACACGGCAGGCAGTGCCGCATTCTATGGCGTGCTGGCGAGTTACCTGTGCGCCCGCCATGGAAGCGGCAAGGCCCGGGCCGGTATCATCAGCGCGGCAATCGGCATGGTGCTGCTGGTCGGCGCCAGCCGCATGTATCTGGGCGTACATTATTTCAGCGACGTCCTGGGCGCCATTGCCGAAGCTACGGCCTGGCTGGCTTTGACCATCACTGCAGTATCTACCCTGCGCCGTAGCCGCGCCCGGCGGCACGGCGCGTCTACCGGAGTCACGCATGCCTGAGGCAACCGAGAGCAGGGCATCTGCCCGAATCACCGTCATCGTCAATGCCGGCGCTGGCGGCAAGTACGACCAACCCTGGACCGACGCACTGCGCCAGAAATTTGCCGACGCCGGCATGGCGGCCGACATCACCCTTGCGCGCGATGGCAAGCAGATGCTCGCGACGGCCCGCACGGCCATCGACGCCGGCGCGCGCCTGGTGGTGGCCGGCGGCGGTGACGGCACCCTGAATGCAGTCGCCTCGGTCGTCGTTGGCACCGACTGTGCGCTCGGCGTGCTGCCTCTGGGAACCCTGAACCACTTTGCACGCGACCTCGGCATTCCCCTGCCGGTCGAAGAAGCAATCGCCGTCATCGGCCGCCAGCATGTCGGTCTGGTCGATGTGGCCGAAGTCAATGGCAAACCGTTCCTGAACAACGCCGGCCTGGGGATGTATCCCGACATCGTGCGCGATCGCGAGCATCAACAGAAGCGCTTGGGACGCGGCAAATGGCTGGCCTTTGTCAGCGCCACGGCCAGCGTGCTGCGCCGCTATCCGTTCCTGAACGTGCGTATGACGCTCGACGGCCAGGAACAGATCAGGCGCACGCCGTTTCTCTTCATCGGCAACAATGAATATTCGATCAGCGGCTTCACGCTCGGCAAACGCAGCGGCTTGCAGGATGGCGTCCTGAGCGTTTATTGCGCCCAGCATGTATCACGCCTCGGACTGGTCCGCCTGGCCCTGCGGTCCCTCTTCGGCCGACTGCGCCAGGACCGCGATTTCGATGCCTTCCTCACCCACGAGCTGGTGATCGAGACCGGCCGTCGCCGGATGCCGGTTTCTACTGATGGCGAAGTGAATTGGATGGAGACGCCCCTGCATTACCGGATTCGTCCGCGAGCGCTGCGGGTCGTGTTGCCTGAATTGGAAGAAGGTTTGTCTGGGCAAGCCTCGGGTTCATTGGCCGCTTCTGCTTCTTCTTCCACTGCTTCTTCTTCTACTGCTACTTCTTCTTCTTCTACTGCTGCTGCTTCTTCTTCTACTGCTGCTTCTTCTGTTTCTGCTTCTTTTAGTCTTTCTGATCCTTCAGGTTCAGGTTCAGGTTCTGCTGCTCCTGCTGCCCCTGCTGCTCCTGCAGCATCGGCAAACTCGGCCGAGCCGTCCCCACCCGCCACTCCCCGCTAACCTCACTGGACTGCCCATGCGCACGCTCGTCCATTTGTCCGACCTGAATTTTGGCCGTGTCGATCAGCAATTGCTGGCACCCCTGATCCGGCTCGTGCAGATCATCGCACCCGACGTACTGGTCGTGTCAGGCGACCTGACCCAGCGCGCCAAAAGCGCCGAATTCATCGCCGCCCGGGTGTTTCTGGACACATTGCCGACCCCGCAGATCATTGTGCCCGGCAACCATGACATACCGCTCCACAACCTCGTCACGCGGTTTCTGCAACCCCTGGCAAAGTACACCCGGTTCATCACGACCGACCTGACGCCGTTTCATGCAGACGCGGAAATCGCCGTCATCGGCATCAACACCGCCCGCTCGCTGACGGTAAAGGATGGCAGGATCAATCATGCCCAGATGGATGAAGTCAAGGCGCGCCTGGCGTCATTGCCGCCGGAGGTGATCCGGGTAATCGTGACCCACCATCCCTTCGACCTGCCGGCGTCGTTCAACCGCAATGACCTGGTGGGTCGCGCACCTGCCGCCCTGAAAGCCTTCGCCACCAGCGGCGCGGACCTGCTGCTGGCCGGCCATCTCCATGCCAGCCATGCCGGCACGACCACGGTGAATCATCCGATCGCGGGTTTTTCTGCCCTGGCGGTACAGGCCGGCACGGCGACCTCGACCCGTGGTCGGGGCGAAGCGAACTCGTTCAACGTCATTCGCACCCAGACCAATGCGATAGCTGTCGAACGCTTTGCCTGGGATGATGCCGCCGCGCAGTTCATGTCTGCGGACAGCCAGGCATTTCATCGAGAAGGGAATTGCTGGCAGCTCGATGCCGTGCCGTAGCCACCGGCAAATGGTGGAACGGCCGACGCACGACCGGCCCGCTCGCTTTTACAGACCGATGCAGAAGGTCTCATCGATCGATGTGAATCTGCTTTTCCATCAGCGGTGGCAGGTGCGCGATGCCGGCGATCGGCGAGGGTTTCTGGGCCTGCTGCGACGCCCGTGCGCGCACCATGATGATCTTGATGGCAGCCATCACCGGCACCGATAGAAAGATGCCTGCCACGCCACCCAGCTCTTCGCCGACCAGCAACCCCACGATCACCAGCAGCGGTGACACTTCCACGCCCTCGCTCATCAGGTACGGATTCAACACGTAATCCTGGAACACCCGGTAGGCCAGGATGATCCCGACCAACAGCAGCAACTGATCGTAGCCACTGAAGCCCGCCACCACCACCGCCAGCACCACGGCAGCCAGTGGCCCGACGAAGGGAATGAATTCAAGCACCGCTGCCACGCCCGCCAGCAGCAGCGCATACGGCACGCCCATCACCGAGAATGCGATGGTGTAGCAAACCAGGGTAGCCAGCGACAGCAGCAACAGCGCCTTCACATAGCCCGACAGCAGCACATCCAGATCTTCGGTGATCGCTGCCCAGAGCGTGCGGTTTGGCTCCCCCATCCACGACAGCACGGAACTGCGAATGAGCGGCGCCTCCTTGATCAGCAAGAAGCTCAGCACCGGAATCAGCACCACATAGATCAGGTTGCTGGCTGCATGCATCACGCCGAGCCCGACCCGTTGCGCCCAGGGCAGTGCCTGGCTGGTGCCACCCTGCAGCTGCTCGCGCACCACGCCCAGGATGCGTTCTCGCAGCGGCTCCAGCACATGCGGCAATGGAAAATGACTGGCCGTGTTTTGCGCACTGACCAGGTCCGGGATTTTTTGCCCGAGCCGGGTGGCTTCATCGACCATGCGCGTGCCGAACAGGGCGCCGGCCAGCACCAGCGCCGCCACCACGACGATGAACACGATCGCAATCGATACGGTGCGCGGCACCCGCTGCGGGCGCCGATGCTCGACCAACTTGATCAGCGGGTAGACGAGATAACTGAAAAAGATGGCGAAGGTCACCACCAGCAACGTGCTGCGGGCGGCATACAACAGGAACAGCAACAGCGCCACCACGAACGTCGTCCAGACGATACGGGCAACGCGCAGGTCAAATCCAAGCATGCGGGTTCCTTGATCAGAGCCGGAGTGGCTGCGGTGAGTCCGCAGCCGTTCCTCGTCTCATATTATCTTGGAATCATTTTTTTAGTGTTGCTGAATTTGCTTCCTGTGTTGCCACTTCATTCTGACTGTTTCGGCTTATTTCTTTCCTGCTGCTTTCTCCTCGTCAGCTTTTTTCTTTGCAGCCGCCTCTTCAGCTTTTTTCTTTTCTGCTCCTGCTGCATCTTCAGTGTCTTTTTCTGTTTCTTTCAATGCTGCATTTTTGAAATACCCTTTTTCCTTTGCGCGATCATCTTTTTGACCCCACGTTCCATTATTTTGAATCGTGTAATCGTTACTAAATATTTTCGTTTCATGGTTTTTCCCAATCCACACCACGATCTGCTTTTTATCGCCGTCCGGTTGTGCTGGATTTGTTGGAACAGTCGTTGGAATGGTGATTTTCATGTTGCCGTCTTTATCAATATCGGCATTTGCGTTTCCCATTATCCGTGGACCGTCTTCTGCCTTGATGACCTTGGCTTTCCCTTTTTTGTCGAGGAAGATCCAATTATCCCCATCGAAATAGACCGTCGATCCGTCTGCCAATGTCGTGGTCATGCCGGTACCGTCGTCGCGCGATCTTACCGTGGCAACGTTCTTGATCTCCGTGGTCGTCCTGCCTTCGTCTTCGTCGCGATTGATGGTGATGTCGCCCATCGGGTTGCTAGCATACGTTTTTTTCAGATGTCCGTCACTTTTCGGTACGCCATCCTTCGCTTCAGTCATATCCATTTTTTCGATGATCACACCGTTGGCCGACTCTTTTTTCTCCGAATAGCTTAATTGCTTACCTTCAAGGTCAAATGTCCGCGAGGTGACCGTATTGTTGGTGTTCGGCACTTCAATGGCTTTCACAGTGATCGTGCCGTCCGAGTTGACGAACGTTTCGATCGGTTTGCCGGCCTTGTCTACCTGCGGCACGCCCGCAGCATCAATGGCGGGAGGAAGCTTAACCGTCGCAGCTCCATTGTCATCGACATTCAACTCGGTCTTGTCTTTCATGACGACCTTCAGCGAGCCATCTCCCGCACGCTTGATCGTCGTGCCATCCACGAGTGTTTTTGATGTGGAACGCTCAATGACGGTTTCCTTGCCGTTGCTAGCAGTAAGCAAGAAATTGCCTTCGTCATTGATCGTCAGAAGCGATCCATCCGTCAACATTGCCTTGAGGCTGTCGTTTCCCATCAGGATTTCCCCACCCTCCTCCGTGCGGACATCCGTTGCACTTTCTTCGGCATTGTAGTTAATGACGGTTTCGGTATTGGGTTTGACAAGGTTCGGTATTCTCTTGCTGATCAAGCCTTGCGAAAAGGTCTGCACCGATGACCCCGCCGCGCCAAGGGTTTTTTTCCCTGTGGCAATCACATTGGCTTCGGTATCGTAGGCGATGCTTTCGAGACCTTCGGTAACCACTGCCGAGCCATCGCCGCCCAGCTTCAGTTCCTTGCCGTTGTTCTTATCCGCCGGAACAGTGGTCGTCGGACTACCGGTCTGATCGACCACGACTTTGGTATTGTCTTTCAAGCGCAAGGTTGCTACCCCGCCGGCGTTCGTTTCAACCGATACGCCGCCCTGGCCTGGAATATCCCATTTTTCCGTATTTTTCAGTTTCGTGGTCGTCTTGCCGTCTTTGTCGGTGTAGGTCACGCCTGTTGGCCCGAACTTGAGCAGCGTGCCATCGTCGAGCGTGACGGATGTTGCGCGGGTCGGCCCCGTCTGGTTTTTCTTGTCCGCGGGCTTCTGGCCGTCGGCGCCGTCTGTCGTATTGCTGGCCGAGTCATCTGCGCCAGAGATGTCCACCGTGTCGACGACGACGCCGGTCGCCAGCGTTGTTTTGACGCGGTTACCATCGTCAGGCATGCTTTCCACCGACGCGCCAGGCAGCGTCATCTTTGTCTGATTGTTATCTGGCGACACCGCCACCTCAATCCCTTTATCCGTCTTTTTTGTATTGACGATCTTGGTCGGCGCGCCATCCGGCCCGCGTGTTTCACGGGCGCCATTTGCACCAGGGGCAGTAATGGAGCCATCGCCTTCTACCATCTGCCCCGTCGATCCATCGACCGTCGTCGTGGACACACCGTCGCTATCAGTAACTACCTTGGTGTTGCCGATGGTGAGAGTGGAAGAGCCATCCTGATTGACGATCACCGTGGCGCCGCCAATCGTTTCCGATGGCCCCTTGGCGACCGACCGGGGCGCCGTACCCTCTTTGTTGTTGACCATGACGCCCGCTGCCGTGGCACGAATGCGCGTCCCGTCCGGCAGTGTGATGAGTGCACCATTTGCCTTCAATCCTGCTGACTTGGATGTCTTGCCGCCATTCGCAAACGGATCGCCCGCGTTTTTTTTCCCGCTCGCATCGCCGATTTCAGAAGCAGAGCCATCCGTTTCGATGGTGGTCTTGTCAGCCAGGGTCACTACCGTGCTGCCCTTGTTGTCCGCATCGCCTTCGAGATTGCTGGCATCGGACGAATCAGTATGAGAAACCGTCACGCCGCTAGTAAATTTGCGCTCGGTCGCGTTGCTCGACCAGGTCGTGACGACAGAGCTGTCAGGCAGCGTTTTCGTGCTTTTGACCGTGCTTTTTTTATCTTTGTCGGTGGCAGGGAAAGGGTCAGGCAAGGAAGGCCCGGTTTTCGGGTCAGCATCTGTTTTATCGCTTTTAGTGCGCTTGATGCTCGTAGGGCCCTTGGATTTTATGGAGTCCTTGGTGTTGGTGAAGTCCTGGGTGTCGGTGGAGTCCTGGGTGTCGGTGGAGTCCTGGGTGTCGGTGGAGTCCTGGGTGTCGGTGGAGTCCTGGGTGTTGGTGGTGTCCTTGGTGTTGGTGGTGTTGGTGGTGTCCTTGGTGTTGGTGGTGTCCTTGGTGTTGGTGGAGTCCTTGGAGTCCTTGGTGTCCTTGGAGTCCTTGGTGTCCTTGGTGTCCTTGGTGTCCTTGGAGTCCTTGGAGTCCTTGGAGTCCTTGGAGTCCTTGGTGTCCTTGGTGTTGGTGGAGTCCTTGGTGCCCTTGGTGTCTTGCGTGTCAAATCCCATTGCGTTTGAGACAGAAGCTGAATCAGGTCCACTTACGACATCCTTGGAGTCGCCCTTATTATTCTTGTCCCCCGTCTGCCCGGTTTTATTATTGTCCTTCTGGTTCGTACCCGAATCGGCGGTGTATTTCACCACCGCCTTCGTCGCTTTATCCGCATCCGGAGTGAAGACAGCCGTGTCTTTATCATCCGCGTACGAACCCGCATGAGACTCGGTCGTCCCTTGCGTTGGTCTCGTGTACGGCACGGATATCGTGGATGCGCTCATTGAAATCTCCGGGAATGAAAAGAATGAAACTGGTCATCTGCAATGAAGGTGGCGCGTCAAAAGCCAAGCGTCTTCATCGCATTGCCAATGTTGACTGGTTCGTCAAGTACTTTGCTGGCATCGACATTCATCGCACCGGCGACACTTGGCGTATCCGGCGATGCATCGTCGTCCGCGGACGAATCATGGGGCATCCATTTATCAGGGCTCGTGAAAACTGAATCGACATGAGAAAAATCCAGATCAGTCGCAGCCACCCAATCAGTCAAATAATTTTCGAACCCGTCTATCGCCTGGCCGAACTCTCCCAAGTCAAAGGATCCGTCCACACTCGAATCCCCCTGCGTCGGTTGCCCGGAACGGGTTGGCTCATTCGCCTGGTCCGGTTTGCTTCCTTTCTCCGTCATGTTCATCGGCATCATGTCAATTCTCCCTTGATTGAGATAGATAAAAAATCCACTGGTCATGCTGCTGGTACGGCGTCCTGAGCGTTTCGCGTTTCACGCAGTTATCCCGACCTTCACTCACCATGCAAACGCGCCGCTTCGACCTGGAGATCCCCAGCGCTGATGTAGTCATCGGCGGTCGCCCAGGTGGCATTGCCCACCAGCCTGCCATGTGCTGTCTCCAGCGATGTCAGTGCCTCGGGATGATCGATCATGAACTGCGCAGCGGCCTGCAGCCGTGAAATCTGCAGATAGCTGGCATCGCCATAAATATCGCCACGCGCCGCGCGTAATAGCGTTTCAGTGCTGATCAGGTTTGTCTGCGGATCGACAAGCAATGAAAAATTTTCCGACAGCGTATCGACTGCATCGACAACTGAAATTTCTTCATCCGAAGCGAGACTGCTTTGCCACTGTTCTTGCTCGGCTGCGATATCGGCTGCACTGATGAGGTTGTCGGCAGTTGCCCATGCGGCGTTTTGACTGGCAACGCCCTGCGCAGTCTCCAGCGAATGCAAATCGCCCGGATGATCGATGAAGTATTGCGCAGATGCTGCGGTTTCAACGGCTGCTCCTGCCCCGATGTCACTTGCAAACGACCCTCTGGCGGCGCGCAGCAAGGTCGATGTCGAAATCAGATGCGTGGTCGGGTCAGCCAGGCTGTCGAAATGCTTCGCAAGGCTGGTCAGCGCATCGTCTTCGGTCATCCCCTGGTCGCTGGTCGGCGCTCCCATATCAAAGTGCGAGGAGGCGTCGATAGCGCTGGCATCAACGGCATCGTCGATATTGCTCGCATCATTGGCACCACCTGCCATGGCGCCCAAGCCTGCCATCCGCGCGATGTTTTCCATGCCGGACCATCCAGAAATGCCAGCAGGACATGCCGCCATCACCAGTTGCGCCAATGCCGGATCGGTCTGACCATCCAGATAGCCAGGCGCACTTCCGTTGTCAGCAAAACTGAAATCCACGATGACGCGCTTTTTCGATGGCTTGTCGATCGACGGTGTCCCGGTCTCTGCTTGAACGGATGAAGGCGTGCTCATGTCGGGTCCTTGATTGATGACTATAAACTCGGGCTCGCCGATGGTCGCTTTTCCGATACGCTGTGTCGATGTCCTGGATCCAACAGTACAGAGGCAAGGGCAAGACCGATCGCGTCAGCGCGAAGTAGCGCATCCCGCGCCGAAATTCTTAAACGATCGACAAGAAGGTAATCGTCGTTCAGGCCCGCAGCCAGGTGTAGTCGCCATTGCCGATTCCTTCGAACATATCGTCAGGCGACTGCACGATCTGATCGCGCCAGTAGCGGCCATGTTCGGCATAGTCGATCATCAGGTTGGCCAGCCAGTGGCCGGTGACATCCTCGGTGAGGGCAATGCGCACCAACAGCACGATGCCGCCGGTGTCGGAATCAAGACCGAACTGCGCCTGATCCTGTGCATAGATCAGCAAGTTCGCTTCAAGCATCAATCGGTAGACCGCCAGGGTGCGGCCGGCAGTGACGACCCCGAACTGGAAATAAACATAGAACGCGCCTGGATCATCCGGGAGATAGTCAAGCTGCACGTCAAAACCCTCGACCTGCATCTGCCGGCGCGCCACCAGATCTTCCGGATCAGGCAAACCGACGACCTGGCAAAGATCGCGCAGCAGATCCTCGAAGAGTGCGAGCTGCATGCCTTTCCCGCCTACAGGGGAAGGCGAGGAAGGGACGCCGACACGGTATGGGACGCCGACACGTCCAGGGCAAGCCGCGCTGCCGCTAGCGACCTTTCGACGGCGGTACGCCGCTTGCTCATGTTGATCAGCCAGAGCGGCAGCAATGTCAGTACCGACTGCAAGGGCTCGCTCAGCGGCGTGCGCCCATCATGGCCAGTTCCAAAGGCGTCGATGAGCGCGGCTCGTGCCTCGCTGATCAGGGTCACGTGCGGCAGCTTGATTTCATTGAGCATGACCGCTTCGGCGATCCGCTTGAGGAGCACGGTCCTCGATTCGCCCGCCGCCTCCGGCCTGGTCGCTGCGTGAATGACGCGCATCACGTCTTCCAGCGAGTGCATTTCCGGCAGCGGCGGCAAGACCGACCGCTGTGCGCGGCGCACTGCCGCCGGATCCTTGCGTTGAAGGTCCGGCAACGCTGACACCGCATCATCGTCGCTGGCAGGGCGACGCTGGGTGATGCGCTCAAAGCGTTTTTCTTCGGCGCGACCCTGGTTTGATTCGTCCCCGCTGCCTTCCTGTTCCGACTGCGCCTGGATTCGTATCTGCTGCGAACGCATTTCATCCGGAACATGTGTTTCGTCCGGCGCTTCGATCTCTGCTTCGTCGATCGCGCCGCCTGCGGCGAGCTTGGCGCGGCCGGGACCGCGCTTGCCGGCCGGACCGCGCAGCGGGCTGCGCGGTGTGAGTCCGCGTCGCATTGAAGTCGAATGGCCATTTTGCTCGAACAGCCTGCCTTTGTAGTGCGCATGATGTGCATGCCGCACTTGGCCAAGCGTGGAGAGGGCGTCGGAGCCGGCATTGCCACCGGCGCTCCTGGCAGCAGTGTTAGCCGCTCCGGGCGTTGCCGACGGGTCGGTCGCCGCAGAGCTGGCCGGCAGTGGCGGAAGCGGGGATCCTGGCGTGCGTCCGATATTCATTGAAAGATTCCTTTCATGACCGATTCACCAAAACGCAGGATGAGACCACCTCCCCAAGGTCCGGTGATTACCAACAGTAGAGTAACGGCCACCAGCTTCGCTCCCTGGCCGACACTTTGTTCCTGCAGCGACATCACGGCCTGGACGAACGCAATCACCAGTCCGACGAAGGCCGACACGATCACCGACGGCAGCGACACCAGAAGCGCCAGCATCAGCGCTTCATGGGTGAACTGCACGATTTGGGCCTGGTCCATGGTCTATGCCGATTAAAAATTGACCGCGCTCAGCGATACGTCAGGATCAAACCATGGATCAGCAACGACCAGCCATCGAGCATGACGAACAGCAATAGCTTGAACGGTATCGCAATATTGTTTGGCTGAACTTGAGATAACCCCATAGCTAACAACACGTTGGCCACAACCAGATCAATCACCACAAACACCAGATACAGCACGAATCCAATTTTGAATGCTTCGGTCAGTTCGGTCAGGGCAAAGGCAGGCGCCAGCACGACGAGGTCCTCAGGTTGCAGCTGATCGGCCTGCGCCTTGGGCCACATCGATTGCGCCGATTTCACGAAAAATGCTTTCTCCCGAGCATGCGCATGCTTCACCAGAAAGCGCCGGAAAGGCTCGCGTCCCGACTCCAGATACCCGAAGATCTGCGGCGTCGATCCAGGTGCGCTGACCGGCGCATGGCGCCGCAGGTTGTCGGCCGCTTCATAACCGACCGGCGCCATCACATACACCGAGACGATCAGCGCGATTCCATTGAGCACCATGTTCGGTGGTACTTGCTGCACGCCGAGTGCATTGCGCAACAATCCGAGCACTACCACGATCTTGGTGTACGACGTCACCACGATCGCCACGAACGGCAGGATCGACATCGCCAGCAGGATGACGGCCAGCGAGACCGGATCGAGCACCTGCATTACGGCGCGCCTCCGGCCACATGCTCGATCTGCACGCCGAGGCAGTCGCCGATCACCACCAGGCGCCCGCGGCCGATGACGCGACCACAGGCCACCAACCTGATTTCGGCATCCTCCACGGGGATCGACAGGTCGATCACGTAGCCGGGCCGCAGCGCGTTGAGTTGCGCCAATGAAAGTGCTGCATTGTCGACCTCGAAGTGCACCGGAACTTCAAGTTCAGCAACATGGCTTTCGAGGGGTGGACCAGGGACATCGAGGTCGCTGTCGCTTTTCCCATCATGTGTTTGCAACTCGCTCATCAGACTGACCTTTCGTTTGGAGATCGACACCTCTGCGCTCAGATGACGACCGGATGCAGCACCGCAGAAGAGCTGGCCGTGCAATTGATCGGTATCGAGCTGATCCAGACACAGCACCACATCGCCGATTTCAAGCGAACGCAGCAGGCCGGCACCCAGCCGTCGGGTGGCGATGCGCAATAGGCTGCCGACACGCCAGGAAGAGGCCGCTGCCGATTGCCTGACAGGAAGGCGGGCCACCAGTTGCTGCAGCGCTGCCACGCAGCCAGGGTCGATCGCCAGTACTGCTGCGCAGGAGCGACACTCGCCGGCCAACGTCCACTCCCACATCGCCAGCGGTGATGGCAACTGGCCATGGACGGCAACCGCGTGCAACCGCGCCCCGGTGATGCCGATCGGCTGCCAGACATGTTCGACAGCCGCATCGGCTGCGGCGCCTACTCGCTGCAGGACCGGCGCCAGCAACCGCGTGGCAATCAGGGGCAGCAACGAAAGCATCGACTGGACCACATTGCCGCATGCAACCGCCAGCACCGGCATTGCCTCCGCGGGCAATGCGACGTGCAGCGCACCACCAGGCGCGGCAAGGGAAATGCACAGGATGCGGTCGTCCTTCAGACGGCCATTGCGCCTCACCAATTGCACGCCCAAAGCTGTGGCCAGCCATTGCGTCAGTCGCGGATCATGCAGCAGGCGGGTGGCGGCTGCCTGCCTGACATCGACCCGCGCAAAATCGGCGTGTTGGAGCGAACGCACGCCAGGCGCCACTTCTTCCAGCATGGTGTCGGTCACCACAGCACGACCTCGACCACCCGTGCATCGTCCAGCGCCGCCTTGACCTGCAACTGAAGGCTTGTCGCATAGCGATGCAATACGCCACGCGACACTTTGTTGTCGGTTTCAAAGCGCAGCTTCGCATGCAGGGGTGTCACTTGCATTTCCAGCACTGTTTCAGGCAAGACGGTGTCGGGCATCGGCAGGCGTGCCTGCCAGTCGCCGCGTTCGACCACGCCCGGCGCACGGGCGAAATCTGCGAATCCGGCCAGCAGTACACCGACCTGCGAGGCCAGTTGGGCGTAATCGGCTTCGCTGGGCATGACTGCCGTGTCGCTCATCCAGCGTGGCGACTGGCGACCCGGATCAACCCGGGGGCGCGGAGGCTGCTCCCACATGATCAGCGAATCCAACGATTCCATCACGCTGGAAGAATGCTCGTGAGCATCTGGCCGACGCGTCGACTGGCCAGCAGGCGTGCGGGTGCGGGTCGAGTCAGTCCCGGCACTGCCATCGGCAGGTTCGACGTTCAACGCCAGCCCCAGGCCGGCAGTCTGTTCGGCATCGCCACGCAAGGCACGCGGCAAACGACTTGCGGCAGCAAGCGGCGCGCCATAAGCACGGGAGCGCGCACCGGCCGCCTGTGGCGCCGGCCCGATTTGCGGCCGACGTGGTGGAATCGCCGCCGGCTGCACTTTTTGAATCGGCACGATCCGGGCTGGCATTTTCCGATTGGTTCTTGAATGATCACTCATGCCGTGCGCCGCCTTTTGTTAGGCTCATACGTTAGGCTCATACGTTAGGGTCATACGGTTACCTTGCCGATCGGCTGCAGCTCCACCAGACCACCGAGCTCCTGAAATGAATATACCTCCAGCCATCGAATCTTTTCCTCAACCAAGCGCCTGAGATAACGCCGGACATCCATCGATGACACGATCGCCGTCGGCGTCTGCGATTCTTCGCCAGCGATGTCGGCGATCTGCTGCACCAGAAAGGTTGCCGTATCGGGTGGCAATGCAAGATAGTTACCCGCTGGTGTCTGCTTGATCGATTGCCGGATCAGCTGCTCGACTGCCGTGTCGATGAATATCGCCGACAGTTGCGACGTGCCGCGGGTGGCCCGGTACGCCAGGTATTGGCCCAGGTCACCGCGCACGTGCTCGCACAACAGCAACGTGTCTTTTTCCTTGGCACCCCAGACGGTCAGGCTTTCACAGATGGTGCGCATGTTGCGAATTGAAATCTGCTCCTCGAGAAGACGGCGCAGTACTTCGCCGATGCGCTGCAGCGGCATGACTTTCTGCAGTTCGGTCACCAGGCCGGGAAATTCAGGCGAAAGGCCTTCCATCATCCATTGCACTTCCTGGATGCCGACGAACCGATGCGCCTTGCGCTGCATGACCGCGACCGCATGTTGCGCCAGCACGGTTTCGGGCGAAAGCAAGACCGCATCCTCGACCTGGGCACGCTCCGTGGCCGGCAGCCACAAGGTGGTATCGCGACCGCCTGCCGGTCCGCCTTCCTGGCACAAATGACGAAAGCGTGGGTCAGGTGGCCACAGCAGCAGATGGCCGCTGCGGATGCTGCCTTCCGCCGACGGCACGTCATGCACCAGCACGTCGTAGCAGCCCTCGGGGAGCGTGTCGCAATACCAGATGCCAAGCCCGGGAAACGGCAGGCCAAGCGTCTCTTGCACCCGGATGCGTTCGGCCTTGAAGGCAGCATTGAGGGCAGCGATATCCAGGTGTTTTTCCAGTTGCGGTGACAAGCGCAGCGCCAGTGGTTGTGCCAGCGCCGGCGCATGGCGCCCAATGGTCGGGTCGGCCCCGCTGCCTCCGGCGCGTTTCAAGGCCGACAGACTGGCGCCCGAATGGGTCGTCACGCTCCGCCTCTTGCGCGTCAGCAGGAAGCCGCCCGACATCAGCGCACCTGACAGGAAAATGAACTGCATCCATGGAAAGCCGGGGATAAAGGCGAAGCCCAGCACCAGCACGCCGGCCATGTAAAGCGCCGAGGCATTGCGGCCGAGCTGGGTCATGATTTCCTGGCCAACCGAATTGCTTGCATCGTGGTTCTGTTCATCGGCCACGCGGGTGATCATGATGCCGGCCGCAACGCAAATTAGCAGCGAGGGAATCTGCGACACCATGGCGTCGCCGATCGAGAGGACGGCAAACCGGTTGGCCGCTTCTGCAGCAGTCATCTCGTGATAGGTGATTCCAACAATGACGCCGGCCACAATATTGACGACCGTGATGACCAAGCCGGCAATGGAATCGCCCTTGACAAATTTCATCGCGCCATCCATACCGCCGTGCAACTGACTTTCCATCGCCAGCAAGTTGCGTTTGGCGCGGGCTTCGGCCGGCTTCAGCAGTCCGGCACGCAGGTCGGCATCGATGCTCATCTGTTTTCCTGGCAATGCATCGAGCGTGAAGCGGGCGCCGACTTCGGCTACCCGCTCCGAGCCTTTGGTGATGACGATGAATTGCACGATGGTGACGATCAGGAACACCACGATGCCGACCACCAGATTGCCGCCCACCACCAGTTGCCCGAAACTTTCAATCACGTGACCGGCATCGGCATGCAGCAGGATCGCCTTGGTCGAGGCGATGTTGAGCGAGAGCCGAAACAGCGTCGTGAACAGCAGGATCGATGGAAACGACGACAGCGCCACTGCCGATGGCATGTACATGGTCACCATCAGCAGCAGCAGACTGATCGAGATGTTGACTGCAAGCAGAGAGTCGATCAGAAAGGTCGGCAGCGGCACGATCATCAGGCTGATGATGGCCACCAGCAGCAAGGCAATGGTCAGATCGCCGGTGTGCAAGGACCAGCGTTTCATGGCAGGCTCCTCATTCCAGGAGGAGGTGCGCCCGGCGCCTCGCCCACCTGATCGATTTTTTGCAGCCAGACCAGCACCGCAGCAATGACGCCATAGAACTCACGTGGAATGGTGGAGTTGACAGGCGTAAGGTAAAGCGCACGTGTCAGCGGCGGGTTGCTGAAAATCGGAATGCCCAATGCACCCGCCTGCTCGCGGATCTCGCGCGCCTCGTCATCGGCGCCACGCGCCACCACGACGGGCACGTCATATACGCCTGGTTCGTAGGCAAGCGCCACGGCATAGTGGGTCGGGTTGGTCAGGATCACCCGTGCGCTCTCGACACCGGCGCCACGACCACCGCCCCGCGGCCCGGACTCCGCCGCTTCCCGGGCTAACTCGGTACGGGCAGTTTTGATGATCGGATCGCCTTCCGATTCTTCGTACTCGCGCTTGACCTCGTCCTTCGACATGCGCTGACCCTTGATGAAATGCCAGCGCTGAACTGCATAGTCAGCGCCTGACATAATCAGCAGACATAACAAGGCTGATTGCAAGAGTTTTGCCACGAGTTTCCAAGTGATTTCGCCGAGCACTGGCAGTGTCTGGTAACCGGCGCCGGCGAACAGCGAAATGGCTGCGCGAATCAGCCACCAGGCGACGGCGCCGATCACCATTGCCCGGACCATCATCTGCAACAATTCCAGCACCGACCTTAGCGAAAACGCTTTTTTGATGCCCGTGACCGGGCTGATGTTTTCCAGTTTGAGGGATAGGGGTTTGAAGCTGACCTGGATGCCGACCTGCGCCACCATGCCGACCGTGCCGGCGACCGCTGTGATCAAGCAGATCGGGACGATCAACCAAAGGAAAATATCAAAAATGGTACCGACCTTTAGCCACAATTCATGGGTCGACGTGCCGCTCGGTGGAATTTCAACGGCCAGGCTGATCAAAAGACGGAACTGATCGAGGAAAAGCCCGCCGCCACCCATCAAGGTCAACAGGACCGAGGCAAATACCAGGGCCGAGCTAAATTCGGCAGTCTTTGGAAAATTTCCTTCCTCATGCGCCTTTTCAAGCTTTTGGCTACTCGGCTCTTCTGTTTTTTCATCGGCCATGCCAGCCATCCTCGCTCATCCGCCATGCACCGGCAGCCGGTACATCATGCTTCATCGTAGGGGGCAGGCAATCTCCGGGCAGGAGGGCGATCCGAACAAGCAGCTTCGTTTGCGAAAAATGATTCCAGAAATGAAACGCTGCCTAGACCTTGACGAGGCGCGGGGGCGTGATCTGCAACACCGGAGCGTACGGCGGCAGGGACTTTTTCTGTTGCAGCAGGCGCGAGAACTCTGCATCTGCAACCGGACGGCTGAAATAATATCCCTGGATTTCATCACAGCCGTTCAGCTGCAGGAAAGCCAGTTGTTCAGCCGTCTCCACACCTTCTGCCACCACCCGCAGGCGAAGACTGTGGGCAAGCGAAATGATCGACTTGACGATCACGGCGTCGTCGGGGCTTTCGGTAATGTCGCTGACAAAAGAACGGTCTATTTTCAGGATATCGATCGGTAGACGTTTCAAGTACGAAAGGCTCGAATAGCCGGTACCGAAATCGTCAACCGCGAGCGTCACGCCGAGTGCCTTGAGTTCCCGCAAAACGCCGATGCCGCGTTCGACGTCTGTCATGACCAGGCTCTCCGTGAGTTCCAGCTGGAAATACTCTGGCGCGAGTCCGGTCTCTTGCAGCACCGATGCGATGTAGCTGGCAAGGCGCTCGTCTGAAAACTGGCGCGCTGAAATATTGACCGAAACATGCAAATCCCCGAAACCCTGATCCTGCCAAGCCTTCATCTGCGCACATGCCGTTCGAATGACCCAGGTGCCGATCGGCACGATCAAACCGGTTTCCTCCGCCAGGCCGATGAAGGCAATCGGCGAGATGCATCCGCGCTCGGGATGCTGCCATCGGATCAGCGCTTCCATGCCAACGACCTTGCCACTGTGGAGATCGACTTGTGGCTGGTAGTGCAGGATGAATTGCTGTTGCTCGATGCCGGTGCGCAAATCAGCTTCGAGCCGCGCCCGATCGATGGCGCGCTGGTTCATCTGCGGTGTAAAAAAATGGAACTGGCCTGGCCCGCGGCTTCTCGCCACATGCATTGCGCTGTCAGCGTGCTTGATCAAGGTCTCGACATCACGGCCATCGGCCGGATAGACCGCCACACCGATGCCACAGCCGACGAAAAATTTTTCCTCCCCCAGCGCGATCGGCTGGGTGACGGTTGCCATGATCGACTCAATTATCTGGATCAAAGCCTTCTCCTGTCCGGGCTCTTCCAACACCAGCACGAACTCGTCGTCGCCGAAACGCGAGACGGTATCGGTGATCGATGCGCATGCATTGACCCTCGCTGCCAGGGCTTTCAGCACTGCATCACCGACATCATGGCCCATTGTTTCATTGATGATCCGAAAACGGTCCAGTCCGAGATAGAGTACCCAGACCGGTTCCTTGCGGCGCGCGGCAAATTGCAGGGCAATTTCCAGGCGGTCCCGCAGCAGCACCCGATTGGCCAGTCCGGTCAGGGCGTCGTAATGCGCTGTGTGCGCCAGTTGGGCCTGGTAGGAGCGCAGGGCCGTGACGTCGGTTTGCACCGCGATGAAGTGGGTAACGACACCGCTTGTGTTCGCGATGGGAGCGAGATGCATCTCGCTCCAGAAAGTTGCACCGTCCTTTTTGCGATTCTGCAGCATCACGTTGCCGCTTTTTTTCTGGTCCAGCAGCAAGCGCAACGCCAGGACGTTCGATTCCTCGCGCTGTTCTGCATGCAGGTCGCAACATGCCATGCCCAGGACTTCGCTTCTGCAAAACCCCGACATTTGTTCGAAGGCCGGGTTGACGTAACAGACCGGGAAGCCAGCGACGGCTGCATCGTAGATCGTGATCGCATTTGCACTTAATTCGATGGCACGGTCGCGTAACTGCAATGCCTGCTCCGAAAAATGCCGCATTGCCTGATCGTATTCGAGTGTCTGCTGAGCCAGCGCAAGATCGGCCGTTCGGGCTGCAATCAGGTCAGCCGCATGTCTACTGTGCAGCACCACTGCCTGCAAATAAAAAGCGACCAGAACAGTCAATCCAACGCCGATTGCAACACCAACCCAGTTAAGTGAAGGCTGCTGCATGGCCAACAAGCCAGTACCGGCAAAGCCCGAAGACAAGGCCAGCAACGCTGCCGGTGAGACACTTGCAAGCGAGCGACTGGGGTCGATAAGCTTCATGCATATTCCTCATTGCAGACCATTTGGCCAGATTGCCTTGCGCTAGTAGCGACGGCAACAAAACGCCGGGTCAAACCGGATGGGCACCCGGATTTGACGGAAAGTCAGTTTTACTTCGATTAACAATTACCGCCCAGAATGATTAGTTCCTCTGAAAAACATTAATCGCATTTTAAGGATTCAAGCCGGCTCACGGTGCTGCTGGGCGTCTCACCACGTCGGCCCAGGCATGCAATTGCTCTTGCAAATCCTGCAACGACAGGCTTTGCGATAGTTGATCAACGAATACCGTCAGTGACAAAAGCACGACCAGCACCGCCACTGCCGACTTGACCGGTTGCGCCAGCGAATTCGGCTCTAGTTTGCCTGCTGTCTTGGCGACCAGCCCGAAACCAAGGTCGATCAGCACCATCACGACCAGCACCGGGGCAGCGACTTTCAGGATTTGTGTCAAGAGCGTATCCGTCTGCTGCAGGACGAAGCGCTCCAGCATCGCCGCAGGCACCGGCGTAAAAGATGCCACGGGCCACCAGCGGTAGGTTTCGAACAAGGCACCCAGTAAAAACAAAAAGCCGCCGATCATGTAAAAAACGACCACGCACAATTGCAGTAACAGGGTTGAAATCGGCGTGCTCTGGCTGCTGCTCATGGGGTTCGTCTGCTGCACGTTGTTGTATCCGGCCACGTTGTCGATCAAGGCGCCGACACCTTCGGCAACCCAGAACACGTTGGCAGCGGCATAGCCGATCAACAGGCCCAGAAATGCTTCTTTTAGCGACAGCAGGACCAGGTCACCGGCGGAGAACTGGTTCAGCAAATCGCCAGGCTGCCCGGCGCCGATGTAGAGTGCGATCAGGACAACGAATCCGCTGCGTGAACGTCCCGTCAACGATTGCGATCCGGTTGGCTGGAACACGGCAAACACGCCGAACAACCGTGCGCTGCACAACAAGACGACAAACAGGAACTGATGAAAGACGTCGTGAAATGCAGCCAGGACGGATAACGCATCAATCATGGATGCGCGATTCTCTGCACGTCCGACCGTCTGATGTTGAACTTTGGTTCGCAATCACAGGCTCGGACAAGTCGATTGTCGACTCTTGCGCTTCGCCAGTTCGGCCTGCCTCCTCGATTTCACCACCCATCCGGTGGGACGCCAATTTGCGCCTGTTGACAGTGGCTTCTTCTGCCTCTTCATCGTCGGAATCCATCTGCGCCACGTCGATGTCGATACCGATTTGCCGGATGCTGTCGTCGAGCCGCTTGCAGCGATCGCGATTGCGGGCACAGGCAACCCGCGCTTGGTGCAACACCTCCTCCTGCCGCGTGACCGCTGCCTGCGCCTCTGTCTGCTTGGACTGTGCAGTGACCACCTTCGCCTGAAGCCAGGCCTGGTAGTCCTGCTGGCCCAGATAATCGGCGACTTGAAACCGGTTGCCTGAAACCAGCAGCTGCGCAATTTTTTCGATTTGATTGATCACGTCCTGCTTAGCAGCCGCGACGGCTTCGGATTTCTCCTGCGCTGCGTCAACCAGGCTGGCGAGCGCTAGCTGCTCCTGCACACGATGACGATCCAGCGCCTCCTGCCGGCGCAAGCGAATCCGGGCCAGGGTCCGAAGGGCACGCAGCTTGGTATTTTTCACATCGCCATCACGACGTCAGGTCCTGCAACATCGAAGCTGTCCGCGCGTAAGGCGTGAGCATGTTGGTAGGCTGCGTCAGGAATTCGCGAATCTGTCCGATCCGCTCGATTGCCCGATCGGCGTCGACATCCTGGCCCGCCTGATATTCACCGGCCTGCAGCAACGTTTCGACCTCATCGTATTTGGCCAGCATCTTGCGCAACAGCCCGGCATTTGCCTGCAGCCGCGGATCGACGATCATCGACATGACCCGGCTCAGACTGTCGAGCACGTCGATTGCGGGATACTGGTTGCGAGCTGCAATTCGGCGTGACAGCACGATATGACCGTCCAGCAAGCCACGCACTTCTTCCGATACCGGATCGCTTCCCGATTCATCGTCGGCCAGGATCGTGTAGAGCGCCGTGATGGACCCGGTCTTGCCCATGCCCGAGCGTTCCACCAGCCGCGGCAACTCGGCAAACACTGACGGCGGAAAGCCACGCCGGGCAGGCGGCTCGCCGCTGGCCAATCCGATTTCCCGCATCGCCCGCGCAAACCGGGTCAGCGAGTCCATCATCAACAGCACTTTCAGGCCACGATCCCGGAAATATTCGGCAATTGCGGTTCCTGCATGCGCTGCCTTCGCCCTTTCAATGGCGGAGCGGTCCGAGGTGGCGCACACCACGACCGCCCGCCGCATGCCTTTTTCTCCCAAGGTCACTTCAACGAATTCGCGCACCTCGCGGCCCCGTTCGCCAATCAGGGTGATTACTGCGACGTCACATGAGGAGCCGCGCGCCAGCATGCCCATGAGCGTGCTCTTGCCAACGCCGGCAGGAGCAAAAATGCCGATTCGTTGCCCCTCGCCGAGGGTCAGCAAAGAATCGATGGCGCGTACGCCTGTCGGAAAGATTTTGGAGATCATTTCCCGCTGCATCGGATCCGGCGGGTCGGCCATCACCGGCCGCAGCACGACTTGGTGCAACGGCCCCTTGCCATCGATCGGCTCGCCCATCGCATCGAGCACCCGTCCGAGCAAAGCGTCGCCCACGGGTACGCTGAGCGACCTATTACAGCGCCGCACCAGAGTCTGCGAGGAAATGCCGATCAGGCTGCCGAACGGGCTGATCACCACCCCCTGGCGCGACAGTCCCACCACTTCCGCCCGCTGCAGCACGTCGCCCCCGGGTGTCAGCAGTTCGCACAGTTCGCCCAGGGCCAGGTCGAGACCGCTGATGCGCACCAAGGTGCCGGTGACTTCGCTGACCTTGCCCAGCCGGGTCTGGGTCTGCGCTTCCGCCAGTACCGCTTCCAGCGCGGTGGCAAAACCATTTGACGGATCGTTATGCACGTTCAGTCCTCTCCACTTGACGCCGCGGCCAACGACGCTGGAATGCCCGGCGCCTGCACGCCTGCCAGTGGGACCGGATCACTGCCAAGCGAAGCTGAAATAGCATCACGCAATGCCTTCAGCTGACTGCCAAGGCTCAGATCGATGATGCCCTGGTCGCTCTCGACCAGGCAGGAACCCACCGCCAGCCGTTCATCGGCGCTGACCTCGATCAGCTTGCCGATTGCAGAGCCGCGCGCCAGTTCGCGCAACGCCGTTTCCGCGTGGGCCAATTCCTGGGGACAAACGCGCACCGTGACATAGCGGACCGCCTGCATCGATTTCGACAACAGTCGCAGTACCTGCCGATAAACGCCCTGCGAATCCTGCAGCGGCGCGATCTTTTCAACTGCCGCCAGCACCATGCGCGCCATGCGCTCGCGCTGTAGTTTCAGCTGCTGATGATTTTGCAGGCTGGACTTCAAGAGACGCTGCGTCCAATCATCAATACCTGCCTGACGGCCGGTGGCATAGGCCTGTTCCTGCAGCAGGCGCGCTGCAGCTTCCGCGCCCATCCGAATTTCTTCTGCCTGGGCATACGCCGCTTCGATTACCTTTTGCGCTTGCGAACGCGCTTCGTCGAGCACGCCGGCTTGCATGCGGGCGATGGCGCGATAGCTGTCGTCCAGCGAGCCGACATGCAGCCAGTCGCCACTACGCACGACGCCATTGGGCACGGCAACGCCCTGTCGATCCTGCCTCAGCCAAACAACCATGTGGTCTCCGGATACCAAACATGCGCCTCGCGCAGCAAGCGGTTGACCTGTGCCGCATCGTCGAAACAGGCAACGTTCGGAAGATCGCTCGGCAGTGCCAGGCGCAGGCACTGCAGCACAACGGTCCATTCACCGTCATAGGCATCTGTCAATCGCGAGAATCCTTGCGCGACCAATAGGGATACGCTCAGATTT
>JAYTLK010000216.1:0-14705 GCA_043729515.1 Herminiimonas sp. | reverse complement strand
GCTGCGTCGCGTTGCGCTGCCGGCAGCGACCGGATGCGGCGCGAGATCAGTTTCAGTGTCTGGGCCAGGAATTGCGGGCCCTGCAAGGCAATTGCCTTGCTTGCGGCAAGACCGAATAATTCGGCTTGATCGTCCTGCGGAAGCAAGCTGGCTTCAAGGATCAAGGCACGTGCAGCACCGTAGCGGGTGTCGAGGGTGGTCTCACTGTCTTCATCATTGCCATCCAAATCCATCAAAATCTGAAGATTCCGTTTTCTGAAATCCAGATCCTGCGTGCGAGACAGTGCCAGTTGCTCGATCAGGCACTGCATCTGCGCACCCTGCGCGGGCATGGTCCAGATCGCATCCGTCAGCGCAAGCAGCATGGCGGATTTGTTCTCGGCCGGATGGTCTTCAATGAATTCCAGGGCCTCGGTGAAGCGCAGGTGGCGTGCTGCATCCTGATGCGGCAGAAAAAACAGACCGTGCAGTATCCGCAAGACCACCTCCGGTTGCCTGGCGACTGGCAGATTGTCGATTGCCGCGAACACCGCATCGTACGCATCCAGGCGTGCGTCTTCCGGTACGAGAAACATGACGCCAATGAGATGCCGAAGCACTTTTGCCCGATCATTTTCCGGCAAATGCGGTATCTGTTGCAGCATGTCGTCGAACAACAGCCGTTCTCCCAGAAGGGCAGGGAACTTGTCGATGATCAGGCTCAGCGCATCTGCCTGCCCATGAACCGGCATGGTCATGGCGACATGCTTGAAAGCGTCATGTAGCTGGCGTTGCCGAAGCGGGTCTTCTATCTGCCAGAGATGGTCGGCGACGGAGCCGAGAACTTGCGTCGCTTCGCGCGGTGGCAAGGCAGATGCAAATTCCAGGACCGCAAGCATGGCGGCATGCCGGTCCGGGGTCAGCCCGAGGCAATCGATCTGCGGAATCAACGCATCAAGCAATGTCATGGCCTGATCCGGCGTGCATGCAGTCACGTTTTGCAGCAGTGCATGCCAACGCATGTCGCGCTCGATGGCGTTGCGCACGAGGTGCACGCCGCGCGCTTTCAGTTGGGCTGCGGGTGTATTCAGGCGCATGCCTGAACCGTGATTCGTGGCGGCCGACGCTGCCCCTGCATCGAAGGCGGGCGCGACGACATCGGTACCGGTCCAGCCCTGCGCATCGGATAGCGAGTCCAATGCGATACAAAAGTTGGCGTATGCTCGATCCACACTGTCGATCGGACGCGCATCGGCATTTCTTTCCAGGTACGTTCCGCAAAAAGTGGGTTCCGCAAAAGCTGCGCTGATCTTGTCCATCATCGCGACCTGCTGATTGATTGGCAATTGCGGCGTCACTGCCAGCAATGCGGTCAATACTTCCGCAACATTGGCACGGTGCGGGTTGAACCCGAAAAACTGGCGGGGGATCAGTTCCAGGACGCCGAATCGCAAGTCAGGCGGCAGCGATTGCACGTCGCGCATCACGCGGGCGAAATCGATTTCGGGGTCGTCGATTTGCCGCTGATGTTCCAATTCCACGATCAACTTGTTGGCCAGTGCTTCGTTCTGCCAGCGCTTTGCCAATGCGTGATTTCCCAGTGCCAGACTACCGGCTTCACCGCCGCCTGGAGTGAAACTGGCAGCCAGGTGTGCGCTGATCAAAGGCGGCATGTCCTCCAGGAACGAGGAAACGGGGGATCTGCTTGGTTCGTCATTGGCGCGCACCGGAAGGCCGGGGAATGCCGCGCGATCGCTCCGGTTTGTCCGGGGTGGAGACGCTGGTGCGGGCGACGGCATCTTGTTCGATTCCGATGCGGGCAGCGGGGTTTCTATCAAGGAAGGCGGCCGTCCTGTGCCGATGGAATTTGATCGATCCATTTGTTTGGAATCCAATGTGGCGCTGACCAAGCGGCGCACTATTTACATGTTTTGGCAGCAGTCCATTTACGTTATCGATTCGGCAGCGTTACTTCTTTGGCAATCGGCAGTGTTGCATTGCCTGCCGAAATTGCGCGCTAGCCCATGCGCGAACCTGTCATGCGCGCCAGCAGTGGTATCGGCAAGGCATTGACCTTGCCGGCAAGCTGACGTGACAGCGTCTCTCGTTCCAGCGCAGGCAGGTCCGCCCGGTCCAGCATCAGACGGATCTTCTCCAGCAGATGCATGCGCAGCGAATCGGGAAAGTGCTCGCTCGCTCCGAGCAAGGCATCGAAAGTGGAATAGATGGCGAGCGGCGTGGTTCGCGCGCCGCTGTGGCCATCGACGATGACGTCGAAATCGGCGGTAATCGCTTCGCGTGCAGCGTTTTGCAAAAGCGCGGGCATGGCTTGCACCCGCTGCACGATCAGGCGAATGGCTGGCGCGATGCCTTCATCGTGGAACAGTAGCGCGTGACGAATCGCAACTGCCATCTGCTGGGTGCGCGCCGCATCCGGCAGCATGCCGATTTCATCCAGCAACCGACGCGAGACGCAGCATTGAAAGCTCGCATCCGCCTCTCCGAGATCGACTTGGTACAGCGCGTGAAGATTGGTCTGCCGGGCCGCTGGCGGCAAACTCCGCGCCAGCGCCAGTTGCGCATCCAGGCACTGGAGCCGCACGGCGTCGTCGGATTGGCGCCACAGGCTGTGCGCAAGTGCGGCGACCATCGATGCGCGTTCGCCTTCGGGATGGGCGCCGATGAAATCGATCGCCTCGAAAAAACGCGTGTGACGTGCGATGCCGTCGGCAACGGCACTACCATGCTTGAACAGGACTGCCGCCGCTGCGGGTTGCAGGGCTGCAGGAATCGCTTCGATCGCAGTCTTGATGGCATCGTATGCAGTGCAACCGTGCGCCTCCGGCAAATAACTCATCTGCGCGGCCAGTGCCTGCAATGGAAGCGAGCGTTCGTCTTGCGGCAAGTCGCCAACTTGCCGCAAGGTGTGATTGAATATCGCGGCCCGCTCGTCATGCGGGCGTTCGCGGATCTGCTTGGCAATCAGATGGAGCGAGATGCTGCGCCGACCGGGCGGGGCCATGATTGCAAGCTGCTGAACCTGCGCGAAGATGTCGCGGTTTGCGTCGTTTGCACGAACGCAGGGGAGATGCTCGGTGACTGCCAGCAGGCCGTCGTATTGCATTTGCGGTGGCAGGGCAGTGACAAGCGACACGGCACATTCAAGAGCGACCAATCGCTGGACGTCGGTACGCAGCTCCCTGATCCGTGCAATCAGTTCGGGCAGCACGTCCAGCTGGTCGTACGGATCGAAGCTGGCGGTGCGGTCAAGTAATGCATGCCAGCGGAACGCGCGGTCATCGGCATTTGGAATCAGATACAAGCCGCGCATCTCGATCCTGGTGCAGAACGAGGCAATGCTCATCCGCATGGCGTCGAGGTCGGCGCGCTCCGGCGCTTCTGCAGCATCGGCGCTGTCGTCAGCATCAGTTTCGCCATTGCTCACCTTGCACACCGGAATGTGAGGCTGGAACCATTGCTCCAGAAAGCGCGCATATTCCTCTCCGTGGTTCTCGTGGAGTGCGTGCAGATCTGCGCAGAATCGTCTGAACACCTGTTCCATCGCGCTCTGGTCGATTGCGCCTGCGTGCGGATCCAGGCAGGTGGAGCGGAATATCGGTTTCCCGATCGCTGCACTGATGCGTTCCATGATGACGAAGCGGTGATTGACGGCCAGGCGCCGGCTTGCCTTCGACAAGTCATGCAACACCGTCTCCATGTGACCGCCACCGGGACCGAGCCATTTGCAGACCTTGGCCGGGATCGCCTCCAGCACGTTGAATTGCAACACGGGCGGAAGATGACTGCTGCGGCTGATGATGCGACGGAAATCGATCGGAAAGCGTTCGCCGCCTTTCCAGGGTCGCTTGAGTTCTGCGATCAATTGGTCGGCAAGCGCCTGGTCTTGCCAGGCGTGGTGCAAGGCCCGACTGCTCATCGACAGGTTGCTGGCGTCCCGGCTTCCCGGCGCAAAGAACCTGGCGAGATGGCGTTGCTCGCCAGGCTGCAGCTTGACCAGCCCGGGCAGGCTTCTCTCCCTGGCGTCATGCGTCGCTTGCAGCGCCGCCAATGCAGCGTGGGCGGCCCGCGTGCGTGGGCGTTTGGCATCAGGCGCGCCGGATTGTCCTGCAGGCGCGGCGGCTGCGGCGAGATCATGCCGGGTTTGCGCTCGGTCGGCCTGCAGTTGTGCATTCATCCTGCGCAGGCCAGCGCCATTTGGTGGAATCATGGTCGGCTCGCATGTGGTCAAGCTCCACAGACTAGGCGGCCCGGTGAATTACACCGTCGCCAACAGGCAGTTTTGTCCGACCGCACGAAGGGGTCGCGCCAGCGGCTACCTTGGTCTTACGGCAGGCGGTACCAGGCTGTCGTCCCCGTCCGGGCACTGCATGTACCGCAACATCATCCCGTGTTGCGAAAACAACCCACGGGAGGCCAGGTAACGGTTCTGCACACCGTAGGCAGCCCGCTCGCTCTCGATGATCGCCCGGCAACTCTCGAATCCAGCCGGCCCGGTTTGCTTGAATTGCAGCACATGTACCAGCTCGTGCAGCAGGAAGGAGTTGTCGGCCGGATCGGCGAGGTCGAGCTTCGACAGGATCAGGATGCGGTAGCGCTCGGTATCGAAAATGGCGGCGATGGTCTCGCATTGGCCGGGCTGGTCCGGGCAGATGGTTTGCGTCAGCTCGGAGCCGGACACTGCATACAGCGGTGGCAAGTCGGCAGGCGTCACCGCCGGCAGTCCGGAAAGCGCAATGGCAGCGGCCAGCAGTTCGGTTGCAATCGTGAGTGGAATCATGTCCGCCTTGGGCGCCGTCGGCACGGCCTGGCTCTGCCGAGCAGAATGCATGCCTGGCGTTAAATCGACGACATGCACTCGTGGCCGCTGGCGGGCTGGCAGGCTTGAAAGTCGAACAGATGAGCTGTTGATTTTTGGTACACATTATTGGCCGGTTTTGGCGCACCCGCGGTCCGGCGACGGTTTTCGCCTGCAACCCCGCCCGGCAGCGGTCTGTAAGCCGGGTGGCACGCCGATTGCGTTGTGCCAATCGAGTTCAGAATATTGATAAATCGAAACTCAATGGACCATCCAACTGGAGGAAGACATGAACAAAAAATTATTGAGCACGCTGATCCTGATCGCGTTTTCGGCTGGGTCCACCGCGCATGCGGCCGGCATCACCGACGCCATGATCGAAAACGATGCGAAAACTGGCAACGACATTCTCAGCTACGGCATGGGAACCCAGGGCCAGCGTTATTCTCCGCTGACCCAGGTCAATACCAAGACCGTCGCCAAGCTGGTGCCGGCCTGGTCGTTTTCCTTCGGCGGTGAAAAGCAGCGCGGCCAGGAATCGCAGCCGCTGATCGCCAACGGCAAGATGTTCGTTACCGGCTCCTACTCGCGCATTTATGCGCTGGATGCCAAGACCGGCTCCAAGCTCTGGAAATACGAACATCGCCTGCCTGAGGGCATCATGCCTTGCTGTGACGTGGTCAACCGCGGCGCGGCGCTGTACGGCAATCTGGTGATCTTCGGCACGCTGGATGCGCAACTGGTCGCACTCGACCAGAACACCGGTGAAGTCGTCTGGAAAGAAAAGGTTGACGATTACGCCGCCGGTTATTCGAACACTGCTGCCCCGCTGATTGCCAAGGGTCTGTTGCTGACCGGCGTCGCCGGTGGCGAGTTCGGTGTGGTCGGCCGCATCGAGGCGCGCGACCCGATGACCGGACGCATGGTCTGGAGTCGTCCGACCGTCGAAGGCCACATGGGCTACAAGTTCGACAAGGATGGCAAGAAAACCGAAACCGGCATTTCCGGCACCCTGAACAAGACCTGGCCAGGTGAATTGTGGAAAACCGGCGGCGCCTCGACCTGGCTCGGCGGCACCTACGATCCGAAGACCGGCATGGCCTACTTCGGAACCGGCAATCCATCGCCATGGAACAGCCATCTGCGCCCTGGCGACAACCTGTTCTCGTCGTCGACCGTTGCCGTCGATGTCCTGACCGGTGACATCAAGTGGCACTATCAGACCACGCCGCACGACGGCTGGGATTATGACGGCGTCAATGAGTTCATCACCTATCAGCAGAACGGCAAGACGCTCGGCGGCAAGGCCGACCGCAATGGCTTCTTCTATGTGATCGACGCCAACAACGGCAAGCTGGAAAACGCTTTCCCGTTCGTGAAAAAAATCACCTGGGCCACCGGCATTGACCTGAAAACCGGCCGGCCGAACTTTGTCGCTGAAAACCGTCCGGGTGACCCGACCAAAGGCGCCGATGCGACCAAGGGCAAGACCGTGTTCTCGGCGCCGTCTTTCCTCGGTGGCAAGAACCAGATGCCGATGGCGTATAGCCCGAAGACCAACCTGTTCTACGTGCCAGCAAATGAATGGGGCATGGAAATCTGGAACGAGCCGGTCAGCTACAAGAAAGGTGCCGCGTATCTCGGCGCCGGCTTCACCATCAAGACCATCAACGACGACTACATCGGCGCATTGCGGGCGATGGATCCGGTCACCGGCAAGATCGTCTGGGAAAACAAGAACGTGGCGCCGCTCTGGGGTGGTGTCATGACCACTGCAGGCGACCTGGTGTTCTATGGCACGCCTGAAGGCTTCCTGAAGGCAGTCGACGCCAAGACCGGCAAGGAAATGTGGAAATTCCAGACCGGCTCCGGCGTCGTGGCGCCACCGGTGACCTGGATGGACGGCGACACGCAGTACGTGTCGGTGGTCTCGGGTTGGGGCGGCGCGGTGCCACTGTGGGGCGGCGACGTGGCCAAGAAGGTGAATTACCTGGAGCAGGGCGGTTCGGTGTGGGTCTTCAAGCTGTCCTCGAAATGATCGACGGATGACAGTCTCCGCTCGTTGAGGCGCACGGTGGATCGCATCTGATCCGCCGGCCCGACGCAGTTTGGCCAGTGACGGTTGTCACTGGCTTTTTTGTTTTCGGATGCGCGTTGCTGTGCCAGTGGAGAGCGAAGGGTGTCAGCCGCCGTCAGGTGAGTTCCGGCGCCGACTGGAAACCGGCCGGGCAATCCAATCCCCACGATATGGATGGCTTGATCCTTCGTTGCTTGGTAAATATAATAAAAATTATATAAAACGGGGGTCCAGATCATGTTCATGTTCAAACTCACGACGGTTGGCTCGAGCGAAGGCTTCATCGTTCCCAAACACGCCCGGGAAAAGCTCAAAATCCAGAAGGGTGACATTCTTTACCTGACCGACGCTCCCGACGGGGCGCTGCGTATAACACCGTATAACCCCGAATTTGCCCGGCAGATGACGCTGGCGGAGCAGATCATGCACGATGACCGTGAGATCTTGCGGGTCTTGGCAAAGTGAATCAGTGGCGCTGGATTTCGCCAGAGGTGTTATTCGCCATCCACGATGTGCAATTGGCAGAGCATGGCGGGATCGACGGCATCAAGGACATCAATCTGGTGCAGTCTGCGCTGGCGCGTCCGCAACAGCAGTTGGCCGACGGGAAGCCGCCACCTGATGCAGCGGCACTTGCGGCAGCTTACGCTTGTGGGATCGTCCGCAATCACGGATTCTGCGACGGCAACAAGCGAACCGCCTGGATTGCCGCACGACTTTTTTTGCTCGACAACGGATTCAAGCTGCGTTTTGAACAGCCTGATGCGATCGAGGTCGTCGTTGGCTTGGCTAGTGGCGTCATGTCTGAAGCGCAGTTTGCAACCTGGTTGCGTGAGCGGATCTCCACATCCGGTGCGGCCGGGCCTGAAGCCTGAACTGCATTTGCGCGACTGCTCGGCGCTATTGCAGCGGTCGCCATCTGCAACTGGTCTTACGCTTCTGACGCAAAGGACAACATTCATGACCATCACGATTCATCATCCTCCCGCCTGTGGCACTTTCCGCAACGCCCTGGCGCTGATCCGCAATGCAGGGATCGAACTCCTGGCCGATACCGGCCTGTCGGATGACCAGCCGCCCGACGCCATGCTGGCCAATCCGATCCTCATCAATCGGCCATTCGTGGTGACCGGGTGTCTTCAAGTCGCAGATCGACTGGCTGCCGCTGGAGATCGGCAGCCTGCGGCCGACCCCGGGGCCGCACGCTCGCCTACCGGATCTTGAAATCCGTCAGCAGCATTTCCACCTTGCCGCCTGTAAAAAAGCTGGTCTCGATGTTCTCCAATCGAACCAGCTTCACCAGCCCGACATCCTTGCAATACCACTCGGTACTGACGATCGGAATCTTCTTGAAACCGCCGACCGGGTCGGCATAGATGGTCAGGTCGGCGCGTCCGGAAATGCGGGCGCAATGGTCGAAGCGGCCGGCCGGCACCTCGACCGGCTCGTCGATCGACTCGACCGTGTAGACCATCTGCAGCGGCTTGCTGTACTTCAGCTCACGGGGAAACTCCGCCTTGCGCATGACGGCATACGCCACCGTCGGCGCGATCCAGGTGCCGCCAACCTGGAGCGGCAACTTCAGCACCGTGCGCGGATGTTCGTCGGCTACTGCCACCTCCTGCAGATCGGTGCGCTGGGCGACGCGGGTGATTGCCTGCGGCGTCGCTTGCAACAGATATTCGACGCCAACGTTGCCTGCCGCTTCGGAGCGGCGGGTGTAGACCGGCTGGCCCCGGAACCGGCCAACGGCGGAGACCCGAATGCTTTGGGCATCGTGTCGTACGACGCCGTCGATGTCGGTCGTGAGCTGATACTCCCATCGGGCACCGGCATTCAGTGGAAACCAGCTCGGCTCGGGTTTGCCGCCACAGCCATGCAACAGCGGCAGCGCGGCGAGCAGGGGTAGGAATGCAAGCGCGCGCATCATTTCTCCGGCAGCTGGGGCGCTGGCGCATCGGTGATCTTGATCTTCACGTTCGGATCGGCCGCGCTGCGCAGCCAGGAGCCGTTCTTGCCTGCTGCCGGCGGTTCGGTCGAGCCGATCTGGCTGACGCCCTGCCGGTTCTTCTTCATGGCTTCATTCAGGATCGCATGCAGCGGCTTGCCATAGGCGAGACGGTAGGCGCGCGGCTCGGCGACCGGCCGGCCGCCATCGACGCCATTGACCCAGATGAAGATGGCGCCCTTGCTGCCATGCTCCTTGTCGGGTTCTTCGACCACGGTGGCCAGCAGGACGAATTTTTCCGGCAGGGCGCTGGCGGCAGGCCAGCCGAGCATGCCGTCGAAGGCCGACTCCGCGATGAAGTAGGAGCCTGTCACCAGCACGATCATGGCCAGCTTGACCGGCCGCGGCCAGCGCGTGGCCAGGCACAGGATCAGCAGCAGGAAGGCGACGGCGAGATAGAGGAGCGTCAGCAGGAGTGGGGAATTGTTCATCAGAGGCGTGTTAGAGGAGCGGTAAAAGAGCAGTCGGATTGCGGTGGCAGGTTTCGTGAGCGGTCGGCGCCTGGGTTGGAATCGGCTGTGGCATCGGCATTGGGTCCAGCATCAGCGCCTGTTTTGGTGTTGGTTTAGCGTCAAGCTCACGAAGGCTGGACAATTGTTTTCGGCAAGGTGTTGATGTTGCTGACGCCTCCTTCGGCATCGACCGTGAACCGCACCGCCGTGCGTTCGACGCCCTTGTTTGGCAGCTGCACGGCGCCATAGAACACCACCTCGGCTTTTGGATTGACCTTCACCACCGACACCGTGGCCTCGACCGGCTTGCGGTTGCGGCTCTCGTAATAGAACGCATTGACCGTGTATTCGCCTGGTGCGAAGCCGCGGATCGTCACCACTTCCTGGTTCAGCGGATTGATCACTTCATGGCCATTGATCAGCATCGTGTCGCCGACCAGGCCGCGGTCGTCGCGGTCGAGATGCATCAGGCCGGCTTCACGCTGGCGGAACCAGACCGTGTTGCCGCTCGGGTCCTGCACCCAGCAATCGATGTCGTTCGGATCGCCATCCGGCCAGGTCAGGGTGATGATGAATTCGGCCTTCGAGGGAATGTCGCCTGTCTTCTTTGCCTTTGGATTCATGGCCAGCAGGGCGACGATGAAGCAGAAGACGAAGGCGATCAGGATGTTGAACAGCATGTCGTAGAACGGATCGACATCGGTCTCGCGCGACTTGCGTTTGAGCGCCATCTAGCGGGTATCCGGCGGCAGTTCCGTCTCGACGAAATACAGCGCATCGGCCAGGATCGCGTCTGCACACCGGTCCAGCCGCACCAGCTGGAATCCCAGCACGATGTTGCCGACCAGGCCGACTGCAGTCGTCAGCAGCGCCACGCCCAGGCCGCCGGTGAGATTTTTCAAGAGCGTCTGGGTCTGGCTCGGATCGAAGCTTTCGATCTGGGCGATCTGCAGCGCCAGGATTGAAAAGCCGATCACCTTGCCCAGCAGGCCGAGCTTGATCAGGATGCCGTTGACCCACCACGCCGATTCGCTCGGGCCGTGCAGGCGTTCGGCAAAGACATCGGTCAGCTGGGCGTTGTCGAAGTCGCCGGATGCACGCTTGCGGACCACCGCATCGAGGTAATCGGCGGCATGGCGGCGCATGGTGACCGCCAGTGCCGGTACTCCCCGCAGACGTGCCGGCCGGGCGGCGCGCCAGGCGTCCAGCGCCCGACGTTCCTCGCCCAGCAGATAGCAGCGGCGTCCGCACCAGAGCGTCGCCCCGGTGAAGATCGCCAGGATCGTCATGGTGATGCCGGTCGGGTCGGCATCCTTCAAGATGATCCAGACATTGTGCCGGCCCAGCAGCACGGCGACGAACAGCAATGCGCCGAAAAAGGCGCACCACTGCATCAGAAGTTCATCCGGCGCGACGTGTTTCGTCTCGTGCGATGTTGCCTCGCCTGCGCTGACCGATGTCGCAGGAGTACGCCGGGCCGCACGCGGCAGCAGTGTCGACCATGCATTGCGCAGGGGATGGCGCAGGGAGTGATACGGGGCAGCGCGCGGCGTGGACAGGCTCATGGATCGGGCAGGTGCCGACATCGGCACGGACAGGCCGATGCCGGAGAAAAGTCGGCAATATGGAGATGACAGCAAGAGTCATGCCGTGCGCAAACATCGTTGGAAGGCGGGATGCGGACAACCGCCTACGGATTGAGCTTGCGATAAATCGTATTGCGCGATACGCCCAATGCTCGCGCCGTCGCCGATACGTTGCCCGCATGTTCCTGCAGCGAGCGCCGGATCGCCAGCAGCTCGACATCGTCCAGCGTTGCATTTGCCGGCAGCGCGTGGGAGGCCGACGGACAGGCATCGTTTGCCGCCAGGCCGATGCCTGCGCCGGTGTTTGCGGCGGTGCCCATGCTGAAACCGGATCCGGGATGCACCAGGATCACATCGTCGAGAAAATCGTCGGGCAGATGTTCGCGCCGGATCTCCGGCGCTTCGCCGGCCATGACCATGGCCGTACGCAGCAGGTTGGTCAGCTGGCGAAAGTTGCCCGGCCACGCATGCGCCTTGAACAGCACCATGATCTCCGGCGCGATGCGATATTTCACGCCGTTCGATTCGGTGCTGATGAGCTTGTTGATCACCACTTCGAGGTCTGAGCGTTCACGTAGCGGCGGCAACTTCACCACCAGGCCGTTGAGCCGGTAATACAAATCCTCGCGAAAGGTCTTTGCGGCGATCATGTCGCGCAGGTTGCGGTTGGTGGCACACGTCAGCGCGACATTGACCGGAATCGATTTAGTGCTGCCCAGCGGCGTGACCATGCGTTCCTGCAGTACCCGCAGCAGGCGCGCCTGCTGCGACAGCGGCATGTCGCCGATTTCGTCGAGAAACAGCGAGCCGCCATTGGCCTGCAGGATCTTGCCGATGCCGCCCTTCTTGCGGGCGCCGGTGAAGGCGCCTTCCTCGTAGCCGAACAGTTCGGACTCGATCAGGCTCTCGGGAATCGATGCGCAGTTGACGGCCACGAACGGCCCGTTCTTGCGCGGCGAATCATTGTGGATCGCCTGTGCGAGCAGTTCCTTGCCGGTGCCGGTTTCGCCTGTCACCAGGATCGCGATGTCGCGCCCGATGACCTTGTTGACCTTCTCGATCACCAGCGCCAGTTGCGGGTCGCCCGTGTTCAGGTAGCGCAGGCTCGACAGTCGCGGCGTTGCAGCCTCGCGCGCGTTGCCATGGGCTGCCGTCGTGTTGCTGCCCGGGTGTGTATTGGTGACGGCACCCGGCGCCTGGCGCGACGCCGCCAAGGCATGGGTGAACGTGTCGTCGGTCCGGCGCAGTTCAGCCTTCGCATACACCCGCACGCCGCTATGCAGGCACAGGTTCAACAGACCCGGAGAAGCCGTTCTGTAATGGTCGAACAGCGCAGAAATCGGCAAGCCCATGAGCGAACTGAAGGTATGCGACTGCAGGGCCGAGAGCGACAGGCCAAGCTGGAACAATCCGCTGCGGCTGGCCGAGAGGAAACGACCGCCCGGCGTGAAGCTGACCAGCCCTTCCATCAGCGTGCCGACGAACTCGGGCCGGCTATGAAAATGCAGCGTGATCGAATCGTGGAAGGCGGCCGAAAACAACTGGTTCTCGATCATCTGCGCCGACATGCGTACCAGCGCCATCGTGTGCTTGTGGAAATTGCGCTGGTCGCCGGTCACGTCGAGCACGCCGATCACATTGCCGGTGACGTCGAAGATGGGCGCAGCCGAACAGGTCAGGAAACGGTTCGCTTCCAGGTAATGCTGGGTGCCGTGCACGACGGTCGGCGCGCGCTCGGCAATGGCCGTGCCGATCGCATTGGTGCCCTTGCTTTCCTCGGACCAGGCCACCCCCGGGCTCAAGGCCACGCGGTCGGCTTTTTCAATGAAATCGGCGTCGCCCAGGGTCTGGATGATCAGGCCATTCACGTCGGTCAGGATGACCATGTTGTGCGTGTTGACGATCTGATCGTACAGCGTTTCCATCACCGGCAACGCGTGGACATGCAGGACCCGGTTCTGTTCCAGCAGCACGGCCAGATCCGCGCGCCCGACCGGACTGAAATCGGGCTGTGCGGTGCGGGCGATGCCGAAGGCCGCCGAACGTTCGTGGGATTTCTCGATCATGTCCATGGGCCACCGCAGGAAACATGCCAATTGTGTCCATTTGTCGGGGCACAACCGGCGGGAAACTGAATGAGCCGCACGCCGCCGACGACGCAAGCAGGCAAGAAATGCCGATGCGTTGACGGTGCAAGATGTGCTGGCTGTCTCGTAATCGTTTTTGTATCGAAATAGTACACTGTACCGAATTGCAACGTAGGAATAATCGTTGTCATGCAGGAAGGCCCGGGCATGTTCTTTGCTGAACCCAGGCATCCTTTGTTCACTTCCCGGAAAACCCCATGGTCCTGCATCACACTCTGCATCACACCCTGCCTCGCCTCCTGCCCGCGCTCGCTTTCGCCGTCGCGGGCATGTTGTCATCCGGCGCCACACTGGCCCACGGCGATGTCACGCCGCAGGCCGTCGACACCAAGACCCTGCCGGTGCTCGGCAAGGACTGGCTGGACCAGAATCCGTATCGCGGCAACCCAGCCGCCATCAAGGTCGGCTCCTCGGCGTATGGCCAGAACTGCGCCCGCTGCCACGGTCTGGAAGCGGTCTCCGGCGGTATCGCACCCGACTTGCGCATGATCGACCGCGATTGCATGCCGCAAAAAGATGAAAAGAAAAAAGCCGTCTGCTTCAAGGAAAACGACCAGTACTACCTGACCAGCGTTCGTCACGGCAAGATGCGCAACGGCGCCGTCTACATGCCGCCGTTCGAAGGCATCTTCAATCAGGAAGCGATGTGGGCCATCAAGACTTATCTCGAATCGGTGCGTGACGTGCCGCTGGCGAAGAAGTGACGATGGGCCATCCGACCATGACCATCGGCCGCAAGCCGGCGCGCTGGCTGGCCATTGCGGCAGCCGCCGTGCTGACGACGCTGCTGGCTACCATGCCAGCGCATGCCGATCTGGAGAAGATCCGTGCCACCGGCAGCCTGAAAGTGGCGGTGTATGACGACCTCGCGCCGTTTTCGAAGCAGCCGGCCGGTCAGACAAAGGGCAGCGGCATCGACATCGATTTCGCCGAAGCCCTGGCCAAGAAGCTCGGTCTGAGACTGAGCCTGTTGCCGTTTCCGGCCGGTGAATCGCTCAACGACGACTTGCGCAACATGGTCTGGAAGGGGCATTACCTCGGCTACGGTCCGGCTGACGTGATGTTGCATGTGCCGATCGACCTGTCGCTGTCGGCCGCCAACCCGCAGGTCAAGATCTTCTCGCCCTATCACAGTGAAACCGTGCGCCTGGTGCGCAACCTGCAGGCAGTGCCGCGCTTCGACGGTGTCGCGTCGCTCGCCGGCAAGCGCATCGGCGTGGAAAAGATTTCGATCGGCGCGATGGTGCTGTTGGGCGAGGATGGTGGGCGCTACGCCAAGGACATGCAGCTTTTTCCAAGTGGCACCGCGGCCCTGGAAAAACTGAAGGCCGGTGAACTCGATGCGGTGCTGGCCAACCGCTCGGAGATCGAAAGCGTGCTGCATGACGACCCGCGTTTCGAAATGCGAGAGGTCGCTTTCCAGCGGTTGCCGCGCAAGGGCTGGACTGTCGGCATGGCGGTGCGCAAGGAAGACACCGAGCTCGGCGCAGCGCTGCAGCAAGCCACCGACGACCTGTTCGCCTCCGGTGAGATGATCACGATCTTTCGCAAGCACGGCGTGCAGGTGGTGCGGCCCTAGCTTTCCCGGCTGGCAAGCAGCGACATCGCCGAAGACGTTGTGCAGGTGCCCGATGACGCAG
>JAYTLK010000215.1:0-12732 GCA_043729515.1 Herminiimonas sp. | reverse complement strand
AAAGTCGGTACCGTCGGCTGTTCGCAGGTGCAGGCCAGGTTCGGCGTTGATGCTGCCGATCCGGGTGACCTGCAGGCTGGCAGAGGCGGCAGCGTGGATCACCGCAGCGCGCGCTGTCGCGGGTGCAGTGAAGCACAATTCGTAATCATCGCCGCCGGCCAGACTCCAGGCGCGTTGCATTGCCAGCGACTGGCAGCGCAAAGCGACGCCGATCGGCAACGCATCGACATCGACCGTGCCGCCGCAGCCGGAGCGCGCCAGGACATGGCCGAGATCGCCGGTCAGGCCATCCGACAAGTCGATCGCTGCGCTGGCGATCCCGCGCAAGGCCAGGCCGAGAGCGATGCGCGGTTGTGGCCGTTCCAGACGGTCGCGCGCAATGATCGACTGCGCGGGGTCGAGCGGCGTGATGGTTTCGCCGCGCAGGACCGCCAGCGCCAGCCGCGCGTCGCCCAGGCTGCCCGAGACCCAGATGTCATCGCCTGGCCGCGCGCCGTCGCGCCGCAATGCCTGGCCTGGAGCGATCTGCCCGAAGATGGTGATCGCAATCGTCAACGGTCCGCGCGTGGTGTCGCCGCCGACCAGCGGACAATCGAAACGATCCGCCAGCGCCAGCAAGCCTGCCGAAAAGCCGGCCAGCCAGTCCGGGTCTGCATCCGGCAGTGCCAGTGCAAGCGTAAATCCCAGGGGTACGGCACCCATCGCAGCCAGGTCCGAAAGATTGACGGCCAGTGATTTGTGGCCCAATCCGACCGGATCGGTGCCCGCAAAAAAATGCCGGCCTTCGACCAGCATGTCGCTCGATACGGCCAGTTGCATGCCCGGCTGCGGTTGCAGCAGCGCGCAGTCGTCGCCGATCCCGAGGACGACGCGGCCGCCTGCCGGGTCGGGCCGCAGGAAGTAATGGGATATCAGGTCGAATTCGGACAGCATCGCCCGATTGTACCGAAACACCCGTGCTGGCCACTGCGCATGATCGGCCTTCCAGGCGCGCTCAAAAAGCCGCAGCCTGGCGGCGTCAGCCGGCGTCGACGCGCGTGCCGAGGGCGCCCATCAGCGCATTGCGCGAGGCAGCGTCCTGCGGCGCGACACAGAAACCGACCAGGACCCCCTGCGCATCGCGAAAGCGGCAGATGAGCCGCTCGGCCGTCTGTTCGTCTTCCCAATGACCATCGGCCACCGCATGCGGCGGTGGCGGCACCAGGGCAATCGGATAGCTCGGCGTCTTGACGATCACCGGTGCATCTTTGAGATCGATCGCCGTCGGCGTGCCGGTGAGGGTGCGGGCGATGGCACGGGCTGCCGCCATCAGCGGCGCGATGTAGGGCAGGATGCGGGTGCCGCCGGCGGCATCGATCGTGTATTCGGCGCAGTCGCCAACTGCATAGACGTGCTGGGCGCTGCTGCGGCCGGTGGCATCGACCAGGATGCCGCGTTCGGTAGTCAGGCCGGTTGCCTTGGCCAGTGCCAGGTCCGGACGCAGGCCGACGGCCGACAGCACGATGTCGGTGTCGACCATGCTGCCATCGGCCAACGTGATGCGCAGGCTGTCGCCATGGCGCTCGATGAGGCTGGCGGTGGTCGACAGTTTCAGGACGATGCCGCGCGCCATGAGTGCCGCCTGCAGGCCACGCGACAGGGCCGGCGCAGCGAGCGCCGCCAGCGGCAGCGGGCTCGGATCGACCAAGGTCACGGCATGGCCAGCGCTGGCCAGGTCGTCGGCGAATTCGCAACCGATCAGGCCGGCGCCCAGGATCGTGACGCGGGCCGAGGCGCCGTGTTTCGGCAGGGCGACGATGTCGCGAAAGCGCGCATAGTCGGCCACGTGATTCACCGACAGCACCTGGTCCGCGCCATCACCGGCAATCGTCAGCCGGATCGGCTGCGCGCCGACTGCCAGTACCAGGTCGGCATAGGCGTGCACGCCGTCGTCGGTGGTGATGGTGCGCGCGGTCGGGTCGATGCCGCGCACGTGCGTCGAGGCGAGAATGCGGGCATCAAGCTGCGCGGCCATCTGCGCGGCACTTTGCGTCATCAGCTGCGCCGCTTCTTTCTTCTGGGCAAAGGCGTTCGACAACATCGGCTTCGAGTAATACGCACCGGTGTCGGAGGTAACGATCAGCAATGGAATCGCCTTGTCAAGCTTGCGCAGCTCCCGGGCAACCGTAAAACCGGCCATGCCGGCGCCGATGATGATGATGGGGTTCATGAGGTTTCCTGACATTATGTTCGAGACTTCCTGAAAAACCATGCCGGTTCAGCGCGGTACCATCTCGAAATCTACCTTGGCGATGCTGCATTCCGGGCATTCCCGATCGTCAGGCATGGTGGCCCGGAGTGCCGGCGGGAATGCCGTCTTCCGGCAGGCCAGGCGCTTCGTCATGGACGAAACCCCAGATGATCCATTGATCAGTCTTCATTGCTTTATGGCAAATTGCAGGAAGATCGTCATGGCATGGCAACCAACCCGACCGGGCCGCAGATGGTAACGGATTTGCAGTGGCGATGTCGCCGTGTTCGGCCAGGTCACCGGCGCGGGCACGGCCGGCCGGCGTTATTGCGGCATGTCTACAAGCACGCCGGCGGCCGCAAATTCAGGACAGGTGCCTTCGGGGCGTCTGATAAAATCGACGCCTTTCCGTACGTACATCATAACCAGGACGACCGCAGCGATGGACTCGATGATTGATCAAAAAGAAGCAATGCGCCTGCAATTGCGCCAGGCAGCGCTGGAATATCATGAATTCCCGACCCCTGGCAAGATCAGCGTCACGCCGACCAAGCAACTGACCAACCAGCGCGACCTGGCGCTGGCCTACACGCCCGGCGTCGCCGCCGCCTGCGAAGAAATCGCTGCCGACCCTGCCAACTCCTATCGCTACACTGCCCGCGGCAACCTGGTGGCGGTGATCACCAACGGCACCGCCGTGCTCGGTCTGGGCAACATCGGTCCGCTGGCATCGAAGCCGGTGATGGAAGGAAAGGGCGTCCTTTTCAAGAAATTTGCCGGCATCGACGTCTTCGACATCGAGATCAACGAAAATGACCCCGACAAGCTGTGCGACATCATCGCCTCGCTGGAACCAACTTTTGGCGGCATCAACCTGGAAGACATCAAGGCGCCGGAATGCTTCGCCATCGAGCGCAAGCTGCGCGACCGGATGAAGATTCCCGTGTTCCATGACGATCAGCACGGCACCGCCATCATCGTCGGCGCTGCCATCCTCAATGCGCTGAAAGTCGTCGGCAAGGACATCAAGGAAGTCAAGCTGGTGGTTTCCGGCGCCGGCGCCGCGGCGCTGGCCTGCCTGGACCTGATCGTCGACATGGGCTTTCCGATTGAAAACATTTTCGTCACCGACCTGGCCGGCGTGGTCCATGTCGGGCGCAAGGAGTTGATGGATCCGGACAAGGATCGTTTTGCCCAGGTCACCGAAGCGCGCACGCTGGCCGACGTGATTCCGAATGCGGACATTTTTCTGGGCCTGTCGGCCGGCGGTGTCCTGAAGCCGCAGATGGTCAAGGACATGGCTGCGCGCCCGATCATCCTGGCACTGGCCAATCCGACGCCGGAGATCCTGCCGGAGGAAGTGCTGGCGGTACGCACCGATGCGGTGATGTGCACCGGCCGCTCGGATTTCCCGAATCAAGTCAACAACGTGCTGTGCTTTCCCTACATCTTCCGTGGCGCGCTCGATTGCGGCGCCACCACGATCACGCGGGAAATGGAAATCGCCACCGTGCACGCGATCGCCGAACTGGCGCAGGCCGAGCAATCCGACATCGTTGCATCGACTTACGGCATCACCAATCTCAGCTTCGGTCCCGAATACCTGATTCCAAGGCCCTTCGATCCGCGCCTGATCATCAAGATCGCGCCTGCAGTGGCAAAAGCGGCCGAGCAATCTGGCGTGGCGTCGCGCCCGATCGCCGACATGGATGCCTATGTCGACCGACTGCAGCAATTCGTCTATCACAGCGGCACCTTCATGAAGCCGATCTTCCAGGTGGCCAAGAAGGCGCCGGCCGGCCGGAAGCGCATCGTCTTTGCCGAAGGCGAGGAAGAGCGTGTTCTGCGGGCGGTACAGGTGGTGGTCGACGAAAAACTGGCCAAGCCGATCCTGGTCGGCCGACCTGCCGTGCTGCAGCAGCGGATCGAAAAGTTCGGCCTGCGCCTGCGCCCGGATGTGGATTTCGAAGTCATCAATCCGGAATTCGACGAGCGTTATCGCGACTACTGGCAAACCTATCTGGGCATGACGATTCGCGCCGGCGGCACCGAGCAATATGCCCGCCTGGAAATGCGCCGCCGGCATACCCTGATCGGCGCCATGATGATCCACAAGGGCGATGCCGACGGAATGATCTGCGGCACCTACGGCACGACCGACATCCATCTGCGCTACATCGACCAGGTGCTGGGAAAGCGTCAGGGCGTGAACGTGTATGCGGCAATGAACGGCCTGATCCTGGCAGACCGACAAGTGGTGCTGGTGGACACGCATGTCAACGAAAACCCGACCGCCGAGCAACTGGCGGAGATCACGATCCTGGCAGCCGAGGAAATGAAGCGCTTCGGCCTCTTGCCGCGGGCTGCCCTGTTGTCCCACTCGAACTTCGGTTCGAGCAACAGCGAATCGGCGCGCAAGATGCGGGCAGCCCTGGCGCTGATCCGGGTCCAGGCGCCGGATCTGGAGGTCGACGGCGAGATGCATGGCGACACGGCCCTGAATGCAAAATTGCTCAAGAGCGTGATGCCGGATTCGCCGCTGAAACGCGATGCCAACCTGCTGGTGCTGCCTAACATCGACGCCGCCAACATCGCCTACAACCTGCTCAAGACAACTGCAGGCAACGGTGTGGCGATCGGCCCGATCCTGCTCGGCTGCGCCAAGCCGGTACATATCCTGACGCCATCGGCAACGGTGCGCCGGATCGTCAACATGACGGCGTTGTGCGTGGTGGATGTCGTCTCGGAGCGCTAGGGCAGCGCTGACGAAAAAAAACGACCGATTCGTCGGTCGTTTTTCATTTGTGATCCTGGTGCCCGGGGCCGGACTCGAACCGGCACGCCTTGCGGCGGGGGATTTTGAGTCCCCTACGTCTACCAATTTCATCACCCGGGCAGTTGCGGCCGAATTATCGCCGATTTACGCTCGCCCGGCAACCGTCGTTGCGCCATCCCGATGGGCGCCATCCGCTGTCGCCGCTTCGTTCGAAAGGCGTATGATCCTTTTTTTTGGCGCTCCCTGGCAACGGGGCGAATTCTGCAAATGAAGTCGGAAAAGATTCGCGAGATGGTGCTCGGCAAGGCGCTCGATCCCTTGAAAACCGAAACCCGCCATTCGCTGGCGCTGGTGGCTTTCCTGGCATGGGTCGGGCTGGGCGCCGACGGCTTGTCGTCGTCGGCCTACGGGCCGGAGGAAACTTTCCGCGCACTCGGGACCCATACCCATCTCGGCCTCTACATGGCGGTGGCAACTGCGGTCACGGTGTTCATCATCGCCATGGCATACAACCAGGTGATCGAATTGTTTCCAACCGGTGGCGGTGGTTATCGCGTCGCCACACAGCTGGTCGGGCCGTACATGGGCCTCATTGCCGGATGCGCGCTGGTGCTCGATTACGTGCTCACGGTGGCGATCTCGGTGGCGGCCGGAGTGGAGGCGCTGGCGTCGTTGCTTCCGCTTGGTTTTCAAGGCTACAAGCTGTGGGCCGAAATTTTTTTCATCGGCGTGCTGATCGTGCTGAACCTGCGCGGCATGAAGGAAGCGATCAAGATCCTGCTGCCGATCTTTCTCGGTTTCGTCGCCACCCATCTGGTGCTGATCGTCTACGGCATCGTGGTGCATGCCTCGCATTTCCCGCAACTGGTGCCGCACACGCTGGCCGAGACAAGCGAGCTGGCCGGCCAGATCGGCTGGATCGGTGTCGCCGGCATGCTGCTGCTGGCCTATTCGCAGGGCGGCGGCACCTATACCGGCTTGGAAGCAGTCTCCAACAACGTCAACATTCTGGCCGAGCCGCGGGTGCATACAGGCAAGATGACCATGCTCTACATGGCGCTTTCGCTGGCCTTCACCGCCAGCGGCATCATCCTCCTGTACCTGCTCTGGGATGCGCATCCGGTCGAAGGCGAGACGCTCAACGCCACTACCTTCAAGGCGATCATCGGCAGCATCGGCTTTGGCAGCGAATGGGTCAAGCATCTGGCATTGATCCTGGTGCTGAGCTTCGAGGCGGGGCTCCTGTTCGTGGCGGCCAACACGGGGTTTCTGGGCGGGCCCGCGGTGCTTTCCAACATGGCCATCGATTCCTGGGTACCGCATAAATTCCGCTATCTCTCGACCCGGCTGGTAACGCAGAACGGCATTCTGGTCATGGGCGTCGCCGCGCTGGCGATCCTGTTCTGGACCCGTGGCAGCGTGACCTTGCTGGTGGTGCTGTATTCCGTGTCGGTATTTCTGACCTTTGCGATTTCGCTGTTCGGCCTGTGCCTCTACTGGTGGAATCACCGGGCCGAACTCGCGCACTGGAAACGCCGCTTCCTCTTGTCGCTGATCGGCTTCGTGATCTGCGCCGGTATCCTCGGCGTGCTGCTGGTTGAAAAATTCGCCGATGGTGGCTGGGCCGCGGTGCTGATCATCGCCGCCATCGCCGCGCTCTGCATCTACATCCGCAATCATTATCGGCAGACCAAGGATGCGATTCATTCGGTCGATCAGGTGTTCGCCAACCAGCAGTTCGGACCACATGCCGGCCAGGTCATTCCCGACCCGGACAACCAGACCGCGGTCTTCATCGTCGGCACTTCGCGTGGCGGCGGTCTGCATGCCCTGTTGTGGGTGCAGCGCATGTTTCCCGGGCACTTCAAGAACTTCATCTTCGTCAATGCCCGCACCGTTGATTCGCATGCCTACGGTGGTGGCGGGGCAGTCGAGGAAATGCGCGAGGAAGCCAACGCGACATTGAAGTACTTCGTCGACTTCTGTCACAGCCATCACATGGCGTCGTCCGCTTATCTGGGTTTCGGTACCGATGTCGTCGACAAGGTCACGCATTTGTGCGAAGACATCGCGCGGCGATATCCGAATGCGATCTTTTTTACCAGCAAGCTGATCTTCGAACAGGACAACTGGTTCATCCGCTTGCTGCACAACCAGGCCGCCCTGGCGATCCAGCGCCGGCTCCATTTCGATGGTTTGCAGATGGTGATCCTGCCGATGAAGGTATAGTGCGGCCAGGACATCACGGACCGGCGCCGACAATGCGCAGGCGGCCGGTACGGTGTCGAACGAAAGGAAAGCGACCGCATGAGGCAATGGCTGCGCAGGCTGTTTGGCGTTGATCCGCAGGCCGGTCGGGCGGAAGCGGACCGGCATTTTCGGTCAACCGCATTGCCCGATGTCGCTGCATCGCCGATATCGTCTGCAGCGACAGCAGTGATGACGTCGGACGCCGGGTTGCAGGACATGATTCTCGCGTCGCCCACCCATGGGCTGCCGATGGCATCGAACCAGATCGACAGGCCTGCCCCGGATGCTTCTCCAAAACCCGTTGCCAGCGCCGGTGTCTCGTGGCTGGTACAGGAAGACGTCAACGCCCACTTCAGCGCCTGGCTGTTCGCCCGTAGCGATTATGCCGACCTGCAGGCCAGTCGCGCCGAACAGGCAGTGCTAGACAGCCTGGACCAGATCCTGGCGTCGCCGCAGGCCGGAACACAACTGGTGCGACGCATGCCGGGCGTGATTCCGCAGCTGCTGCAGAGCTTGCGCACGCAGGATTTTTCCGGGGCGGAATTGGCGCGCAAGATTTCGCATGATGTGGTGCTGGTGGCGGAAGTCATTCGGCTGGCCAACAGCAGCCTGTATGCGAAGGATGATCCGATCTCCAGCATCGAGCATGCCGTGATGGTGCTGGGTCAGAACGGCTTGCGGCATCTGATCACCAGCGTTGCTTTTCGGCCGATCATCGATTTGAAATCCGGCCGCTTCAACCGGCTGGTGGCGCCGCGTATCTGGCGTCATTCCGAACAATGCGCGATTGCGGCGCGGCTCCTGTCGCAGCAGGGCGGCGTGAACGGCTTCGATGCCTTTCTGGCCGGACTGATCCAGAACGTCGGCCTGATCGTCGCCTTGAAGGTGATGGATCAGGATGGTCAGGCAAACGAGTCGATCGGATCGACCGCTTTCTGCAATGCCCTCATTCCGAAAGCGCGCCGCCTCTCGGCCAGCATCGGACGGGAATGGCGCTTCCCGGATGCAGTAATCACGGCGATCGACGAGCAGGCCATTGTCGGCCAGCGCCAGCTCCGCTCGCCGGTCGGCCAGATGCTGTCGATTGCCGATTATCTGGCCAAGTTGAATTTGCTGGTCTCAACCGGCGAACAGGCGCCGGATGCGTCATTCACCCGCGACCTGTCAGCCGCGCAGCAGGATTGCTATCTGGAGCTTCAGGCGGTCACTGCGCCTCCTGCATTGTCTGAACCCGCTGCGCCAGGCTGAACCAGCCTGTGCTGCACCCGGCGCAGATACCAGACCAGTCCGATGGCCACCAGCGCGATGCTGGTGCCATTTCCCAGCCAGAAGCCCGGCGCGCCTTTCAGGAAAGGCGGAATGTTGCCGGGCACATCAAAGCCGACCAGATAACCGCCGCCCAGCCCGACCCCCCACAAGGCCACCGCATACATGACGGTTGGCACCAATGCGATCCGGTACGCCCGCAGGACGAAGGCGGCGCTCGCCTGCACCGCATCGAAGACCTGGTACACCGCGATGAAGAGGAAGAGGGGCGCGGCGGCGGCGACGATGCGTGGATCGGGTGTGTAGGCCCGCACGATCGCGCCATGGAAGATCCAGACCAGGATGCCGACCGTAAGCGACATCGTCCCTGCCAGCGCGATGCCATGGTTGCCAATGCGTCGCGCCGTCACCATGTCGCGCGCACCGATGGCTTGCGCCACCAGCGTGCCGGTCGCACTGGCGATCGACAGCGGCAGCATGTAGAGCACGGCGCCAAAGTTGGCGGCGATCTGGTGGCCAGCCACTGCCAGTTCTCCGAGTCGGGCGATGAACAGCGCCATGAACGTGAAGGCCGTGACTTCGATCAGATACGACAGTCCCATCGGTACCCCCAGCGTCAGCAGGGCGCGTTGCGCATTCCAGGACGGCGCCACGAAGCCGGTGCCGAAAATCCGGAATGGCCGGTAGAACGGCGAATGCCGCAACAGCAGGATGGCGGCGATCAGGATCAACCATGCCAGCAATGTCGTGGCGATCGCACAACCGGGTCCGCCGAGAGCCGGCAACCCTGCGCCGCCGAAAATGAACCAGGCATTGAGCGGAATCTTCAGCGCCAGCGCCGCGATTTGCAGAAGCATCAGAACCTTTGGCCGCGCCACGGCCGTGGTCAGCGCCGAAAAAACCTTGAAGCCAAGCGTTGCCGGCAGCGCCAGCGCCAGAATCTGGAGATACAGGCTGGCCTTTGCGGTCAGGGAGGGCGAGGCATGCGCGAGGGCCAGGAACGGCTGGGGAAAAGCCAGCACCAGCGAACCGAGCACGGTCAGCAGCAAGGCCAGCCAGGCGCCCTGCTTGACCTCGACGCCGATGGCCGCATGGCGGCCGGCGCCAAAAAGCTGGCCGATCAGCGGTCCGAGCGCCTGCAATACACCGCTGGCGCCGACGAAGACGCTGACATAGATCGAGGCGCCGACTGCCAGCGCCGCCAGATCCGTCGCCGAAAAGCGTGACGTCATGGCAGTGTCGATCACGCCGTTGGCAATCACGGCAAGCTGGCCGATCAGGATTGGCCAGGCCAGCGTGGTCAGGCGGCGCAGATCGCGCCGGCGGTGGAAAGCGGCGTCATTCATCCGGCGCTGGTCAAGGCGCTCGCCGGTACAGGCGGAAGCGTTCGTCGCGATCGGCCGGGCGATGTCCTTCCCACAGCAGGCGCCAGCGATCGCCGCCGCGCGCGAGCACGCCGTCGCCGCTGGCGCCGCCAGCACCGTCGCCACTGCCGGCACGGCTGGTGTCCTGCAGCAGCAGGAAGTCGCAGCGCTGGCTGGCAATACGGGCGAACGGAATCTGTCCGTAAAAAGCGAAGGAAGCGCGCTGCGCCGGCCCGACGTCGGACGCCACGCAGTTGCGCACCGGCGGCAGCGACGCGGCAATCTGCGCGGCCACGCCGGCATAACTCTTCATGTAGTTTCCCCAGGGCAGCCAGAGCGTCATCAACAACAGCCAGCACAGGATCACGCCGCCCGACGACAGCACGACGGCACGCCACAGAACCTGCGGCTGGCGTGAAATACGCCACTTCACCAACACGAACCAGGAAGCAGTGGCGGCGGCAGCGACGACAAACGCGATGATGCTGAATTCGGGCTTGAACCCCGGCGCGAGCTTGAAGGCATTGCGCGCCAATTGCGCCGGCCAGCCAGTCTGCTTGGCGACCCAGCCGACCCAGATGAACGCGGCGCAGGTCGTCAATGTCATGACGGAGAACCAGTCGACCGCATTGATGGCGCCCCGTTTCATGGTCGGTAGCCCGAAGGCGGCCAGGATCGCCAGCGCCGGCAACAACGGCAGCAGGATGTTTTCATCGGCGCTGGGCGTGAAGATCGCCAGCACCGCCAACACGTTGACGAACAAGAGGGGCAACGCGATGTGCAGCGCATCCCATTGCTTGCGCCAGGCATAGACGGCCCAGCCGGCGAAGGGCCAGGCCGGCCAGGCGAACCAGATGCCGTTTTTCAGAAAGTACTTCAGCGAATCGGCCGATGGCCAACCGACCGTATGTGCATTCCATACCAGCCAGTCAGCCACCGGACGATAGCCGGTCGGCAGCTGGCTGCAGGCCAGTATCCAGAATGCGGGAATGAGCATCGCCAGCGGCAGGCAGATGGCCGCCAGGCGTGCCAGCAGCGGGCGGTCGCGCAGACCCGCAAGCGCCATCAGCGAGGCCAGCAGCACGACCGGCGCTGCCGGACCCCGGGTCAGCACCGAACAACCGAGCGCGATGCCCAGTGCCACCGTCATTCGCTTGGAGCGGGTATCGAACAGCTTGACGGCGGCATACAGGATGAAGGCGATCAGCGCAACCTGCAGCGCGCCGGCGGTAGTCGAATGGCTATGCTTGAGCAGGCCCAGAAAACCGAGATAGATCAGCAATGCGCCGTCGGCCAGCGTCCGGCCGTAGTCCTGCGGCTCGGGCTGGCCGCCGAATGCCAGGCGCAGCGGCTGTACCTCGCTGCGCCGCCCCAGCAGGAATGCGGTGTACCAGACCGACAGCGCGCCCAGCAGGAAAAAGCCGATCGCCGCCAGACGCGAGGCCAGGATGTCGCCGAGCAGCCAGCCGAACAGCTTCACGCACACGGCACCGATCCAGAAAGCCAGCGGGCCTTCCTGCGGCGTCGACAAGCCGGCGATATTGGGCGCCAGCCAGTCGGCCAGGCCGCCGTGAGCCATGGTCCAGACAACGCCGAAGCTACCGGCGTCGTCGTTTTTCCAGGGGTCGCGGCCGAACAGGCCGGGCAGGATGTAGAGCAGCGCCAGCGCGAACAGGCCCCAGCGCGGAAGCGCAAGCGTGGCGGCGGCAGGCAGGCGGACTGGTTTCATCGATGGGAACGAAAAGATACGAGGGGAATGCGGCGCTATTGTGCCGGAATTTAACCGGATCCAGCCCGCGGAAATGAAAAAGGCAGCCGAAGCTGCCTTGCTGCACCGATGCGTGCCAGGGGCCGGATTATTCTGCCGCGACCTGGGTCTTGGAGCCGACGGTGCCGAATTTCTTGCGGAATTTGTCGACACGGCCTGCAGTGTCGACGATTTTGTGTTTGCCTGTGAAGAAAGGATGGGATTCCGAGGAAACCTCGATTTTCACCAGGGGATATTTCTTGCCTTCGAATTCGATCGTGTCACGCGTCTGGACCGTCGAGCGGGTGATGAACTTGAAGTCGCACGACAGGTCGTGAAACACGACGTCGCGGTAATTCGGGTGAATGCCGGCTTTCATGGATGCCTCTGATAGGTGGGTAGCCAATCGCCACTTCGTCGGTCGTTGATGCGCCTTGACCCGATTGATGACCACTTGCCCGATGTGGAAAAGTCCGAAATTATACAAGCAAATCAGGTGTTTGCGTCAACTGGAAGCACTGATGTGGCGCGGTCGCGCTTCAGGTAGGATGCAGTTGGCAGATTGCTGCAATTTTGGAAAGTCATTCATGATCACCGTCCATCACCTCAACAACTCCCGGTCGCAGCGCGTGCTGTGGCTGCTCGAAGAACTGGGCGTGGCTTACGAGGTCAAGCGTTACGAACGCGACGCCAAGACCATGCTGGCGCCGCCGGAATTGATGAAAGTGCATCCGCTCGGCAAATCACCGGTCATCACCGATGATGGTTTGACGATCGCTGAATCCGGCGCCATCGTCGAATACCTGGTCGAGCGCTATGGCGACGGCCGTCTGAAGCCGGCTGCCGGCACATCGGCGCGGCTGCGTTATACCTACTGGCTGCACTATGCAGAGGGCTCGGCCATGCCGCCGCTGCTGATGAAACTGATCTTCGACCGCATCGAGACATCGCCGATGCCGTTTTTCATCAAACCGATCGCCCGTGCGATTGCCGGCAAGGCGAAATCTTCCTTCATCCTGCCGCAGATCGGGCGCCATCTTGATTACATGGAAGGCGAACTGGCAAAAGCCGACTGGTTCGCCGGCGCGGAATTCAGTGC
>JAYTLK010000214.1:0-10950 GCA_043729515.1 Herminiimonas sp. | reverse complement strand
GTGTTTAGGACAGCGACTGCATTCATGAACGCACCTGCACAGATCGAAGCACTGCTCGCCGACGCGCCGGCCCACGCTGCGCCGTCGCGCCTGCGCGAGATTCCGTACAACTACACCTCGTTTTCCGATCGCGAGATCGTCATCCGCCTGCTGGGCGAAGACGCCTGGGCGCTACTGGATGAATTGCGCAGCGCGCGCCAGACCGGCCGATCTGCCCGCATGCTGTATGAAGTGCTGGGCGATATCTGGGTCGTGCAGCGCAATCCGTACCTGCAGGACGACATGCTGGACAACCCGAAGAGGCGCGCCGAACTGGTGGCTGCGCTCAATCACCGTCTGGCCGAAATCGACCGCCGCCGTCTGACCACCGACCTGGCCGATGTGGCCGATGCCGACGCCTTGCGCCGCAGCGCCAATGTCGAGGCCTTGCTGCGGGCAGCCCGCCGTGCAGTCGCCGATTTTGCCGAGGAATTCCGCAACACCTGGGATCTGCGCAAGCGCGCCGTGAAGGTCCTCGGACGGCACACCGCAAAAGACAACATCAAGTTCGACGGCCTGTCGCGCGTCTCGCATGTGACCGATGCCACCGACTGGCGGGTGGAATATCCGTTCCTGGTGCTGACGCCCGATTCGGAAGACGAGATGGCGGGCCTGGTCAAGGGCTGCATCGAACTCGGGCTCACCATCATTCCACGCGGCGGCGGCACGGGTTATACCGGCGGCGCAATTCCGCTGACGCCCCTGTCGGCCGTCATCAATACCGAAAAGCTCGAACAGCTCGGCGCGGTCACCATGACCCGCCTGCCCGGCGTGGACCGCGATTACGCGACCATCTATTCGGGCGCCGGCGTGGTCACAAAACGCGTGGCGGACGCCGCCGAAAAAGCCGGCTTCGTGTTCGCTGTCGATCCGACTTCGGCAGAAGCGTCCTGCATCGGCGGCAATGTCGCCATGAATGCAGGCGGCAAGAAAGCCGTGTTATGGGGTACCGCACTGGACAACCTGGCCAGCTGGCGCATGGTCGACCCGAACGGCGACTGGCTCGACGTCACCCGGCTCGAACATAATCTCGGCAAGATCCATGATGCGCCGGTGGCGAAGTTCCGCCTCGACTGGCGCCATCCGGTGGAGAAGGGCCGCGAGGGCAGTGCCGACGGCGCCATCTTCCGTACCGAACAACTGGAGATCGTCGGCCGCACGTTCCGCAAGGAGGGGCTGGGCAAGGATGTGACCGACAAGTTCCTGTCGGGCCTGCCGGGCATCCAGAAGGAAGGTTGCGATGGCCTGATCACTTCGGCCACCTGGATTTTGCACAAGATGCCGAAGCACACGCGTACCGTTTGCCTGGAATTTTTCGGCCAGGCGCGCGATGCGATTCCGTCGATCGTCGAGATCAAGGATTACCTCGACGCCGAAACCAGGAAAGGCGGCGCAATCCTGGCCGGCCTGGAGCATCTCGACGAGCGCTATCTGCGCGCCGTCGGCTATGCCACCAAGTCCAAGCGCGGCGTGCTGCCGAAGATGGCGCTGTTCGGCGACATCGTCGGCGACGATGAAGATGCGGTTGCCCGTGCAGCCTCGGAAGTGGTGCGGATCGCCAACACCCGCGTCGGCGAAGGTTTCATTGCGGTGAGCCCGGAAGCGCGCAAGAAATTCTGGCTCGATCGCGCTCGCACGGCAGCAATCGCCAAGCACACCAACGCCTTCAAGATCAACGAAGACGTGGTCATCCCGCTGAACCGGATGGGCGAATATACCGACGGCATCGAGCGCATCAACATCGAACTGTCGATTCGCAACAAGCTCCAATTGGTCGATGAACTGCAAGCCTTCTTCACCAAGGGCAATCTGCCGATCGGCAAGAGCGAAGATGCCGAAGGGGACGACATTCCGCGCGCCGAGATCCTGGAAGACCGGGTGCATCAGGCCACCGAACTGTTGCAGACGGTTGCGGCCCGTTGGTCGTATCTGCTCACGCACATGGATACCAAGCTGCGCGATGCAAAAGCCGATCTGATGGCGCTTGGCCTCACTGCTTTGGCAGATACCTTCGATACCCGCCTGCAGCAACAGCCGCAGGCAACCGTGTTCGACCTGGCGCAGGACCGCACCTTGCGCGTGTCCTGGAAAGCCGAGATCCGTGCCCCTTTGCGCCAGATCTTTTCCGGCGGCGCCTTTAAATTGCTGCTGGAAGAATGCACGGCAATCCACAAGCGGGTCCTGCGCGGGCGGGTCTTCGTGGCGCTCCACATGCATGCCGGCGACGGCAACGTGCACACGAACCTCCCGGTCAACTCCGACCATTATCAAATGCTGCAGGATGCGCATGCTGCAGTGGCCCGCATCATGCTGCTGGCGCGCTCGCTCGATGGCGTCATCTCGGGCGAACACGGCATCGGCATCACCAAGCTGGAATTTCTGACGAACGACGAGATCAAGGATTTCCGCTCCTACAAACAGCGCATCGATCCGGAAGGCCGCTTCAACAAGGGCAAGCTGCAGGACCTGCCAGGCATGGGCGCGGACCTGCGCAATGCCTACACGCCCTCGTTCGGCCTGATGGGCCACGAATCGCTGATCATGCAGCAGAGCGACATCGGTGCGATTGCCCACAGCATCAAGGATTGCCTGCGCTGCGGCAAATGCAAACCGGTCTGCGCGACACACGTGCCGCGCGCGAATCTGCTGTATTCGCCGCGTAACAAGATCCTTGCAACATCGTTGCTGGTCGAAGCCTTCCTGTATGAAGAGCAGACCCGGCGCGGCGTCTCGATCCGTCACTGGGAAGAGTTCGAGGATGTGGCGGATCACTGCACGGTCTGCCACAAATGCCTGACGCCGTGCCCGGTCGACATCGACTTCGGCAATGTCTCGATGAACATGCGCAATCTGTTGCGCAAGATGGACCGCAAGAGCTTCAATCCCGGCACCTCGGCGGCGATGTTCTTCCTGAATGCGAAAGATCCAGCCACCATCAACGCGACCCGTCAGGTCATGATGGGCTGGGGTTTCAAGGCGCAGCGCCTGGGCCATGATCTGCTGAAGAAGTTTGCCAAGAAGCAGACCAAGGCGCCACCCTCGACGCACGGCAAGACGCCGGTCAAGGAGCAGGTGATCCACTTCATCAACAAGAAGATGCCCGGCAACCTGCCGAAAAAAACCGCGCGCGCCTTGCTCGACATCGAGGACGACAAGATCATCCCGGTGATCCGCAATCCGCAGACGACCACTGCCGACACCGAAGCCGTTTTCTATTTCCCGGGTTGCGGTTCGGAGCGCCTGTTCTCGCAGGTCGGTCTGGCGACGCAGGCGATGCTCTGGAACGTGGGCGTGCAAACCGTGTTGCCGCCTGGATACCTGTGCTGCGGCTATCCGCAACGCAGCGCCGGCGATTTCGACAAGGGCGACAAGATCATCACCGACAACCGGGTGCTGTTCCACCGGGTCGCCAACACGCTCAATTACCTCGACATCAAGACGGTGGTGGTGTCATGCGGCACTTGCTACGACCAGCTGGCCGGCTATGAATTCGACAAGATCTTCCCGGGCTGCCGGATCATCGACATCCATGAATATCTGATGGAAAAAGGCGTGCGCCTGGAAGGCGTGACGGGTACCCGATACATGTATCACGACCCTTGCCATACGCCGATGAAGCTACAGGACCCGTTGAAGACGGTCAATGCGTTGATCACCACGGTCGACAACGTCAAGGTCGAGAAAAACGACCGTTGCTGCGGCGAGGCAGGCACGCTGGCAGTGGCCCGGCCGGACATCGCGACCCAGGTGCGCTTCCGAAAGGAAGAGGAAATGCACAAGGGCACCGATCGCATGCGGGCCGACGGATTTACCGGCGAAGTGAAGGTGCTGACTTCCTGCCCGGCCTGCCTGCAGGGGCTGTCCCGCTTCAACGACGATACTGGCACGGTGGCCGACTACATCGTGGTCGAGATGGCGAAACATCTGCTGGGCGAGAACTGGTTGCCCGACTATGTCGCGCGGGCGAATGCCGGCGGCATCGAGCGGATCCTGGTTTGAGCGGGCCGGTAGCGGGGAATGGCACTGGCGCCGATGCCGCAGTAACCGCAGGCAGCGATGCCGGCGCGGTGATCGCCGCGATCCCAGGCGCCGATGCAGCGACACACGAGCCAGCGGCCTGTGAGCTGTGCCGGGAGGCAGGCGGCGAAGTGCTGTTCCAGCATCCGACGTTGCGGGTCGTGCTGATCGATGACGCCTTGTATCCGGGTTTTTGCCGGGTGGTGTGGCAGACGCATGTTGCCGAACTGACCGAGCTGGTGCCGGCCGAACGCGCGTTGTTGATGACGGCCGTCTGCAAGGTCGAACAGGCGATGCGCCAGACGATGGCGCCGCACAAGGTCAATCTGGCCAGCCTGGGCAACATGACGCCACATTTGCACTGGCATGTGATTCCGCGTCACATCGACGATGCGCACTTCCCGCAGCCGGTGTGGGGCACGCGCCAACGGTCGACAGCCGAGGCAGTGATTGCCGAGCGCTGCGCGATGTTGCCGGCCTTGCGCGCGGCCATCGTGGCCGAATTCGCCACATTCATTTGACGGGACATTCATGACTATCGGAAGCAAAAAAAGCGCACCGACCGCGGTGCCAACCGGCCTGACCGTGCGCAAGCAATCACGCGTGCTCGAAATTTCCTTCGAGGACCAGGAATTCAGTCTGCCCTTCGAATTGCTGCGGGTATATTCGCCCTCCGCCGAAGTGCGTGGCCATGGCCCAGGCCAGGAAACCTTGCAGACCGGCATGCGCGACATCGCCGTCGATGCGCTGGAGCAGGTCGGTAATTATGCAGTGCAGCCGCGATTTTCAGACGGCCACGAGACAGGTATCTACTCCTGGGATTACTTGCATTGGCTGGGTGCGAACCAGGACCGGTTATGGGAAGACTACCTGCAGCGTCTGGTCGCGGCCGGCTTCGATCGCGAGAGCGGTCGGGACACCCCCATGCAGGCGGCGGCTGCCGACAGCGGTGGCGGCTGTGGCCACAAACATTGAAATTTGCCACCTGCATCGGGAGATCACATTTTTCCGCAGTAAACGAGCGGAAAAATCCGGTTTATCCTGATGGTCTGTCATGGAATACTACAGCTGCATTGCGGTGTCGGCGCTTTCCTGATTTCGAAGAAAGAACGACGCAAAGGAAATGACGATGGAAAACACGACGCATTTTGGCTATGAGACCGTGCAGGAAGACGACAAGGTGCACAAGGTCGCCGGCGTCTTCCATTCGGTGGCGGCGAAGTACGATGTCATGAACGACTTGATGTCGGCTGGCTTGCACCGTGTGTGGAAGGCCGTGACGATTGCGCATGCAGCCGTCCGGCCGGGCTTCAAGGTGCTTGATATTGCCGGCGGCACCGGCGACCTGGCCATGGCATTTGCGCGCAAGGCGGGGCCAAGCGGTGAGGTCTGGCTGACCGATATCAACGAATCGATGCTGCGGGTGGGCCGGGACCGGCTCTTGAACAATGGTCTTGCAGTCCCCATTTCATTGTGCGATGCCGAGAAGCTGCCGTTCCCGGACAATTACTTCGACCGCGTGTCGGTGGCTTTCGGGCTGCGCAACATGACGCACAAGGAAGCGGCCCTGGCCGAGATGCAGCGGGTGCTGAAGCCGGGCGGAAAACTGCTGGTGCTGGAGTTTTCGACCGTCTGGGAACCGTTGAAGAAACCGTACGATGTCTATTCGTTTTCTGTTTTGCCCTGGCTGGGAAAACGCATTGCCGGCGACGCCGACAGTTACCGCTACCTGGCCGAATCGATCCGCATGCATCCCGATCAGGAAACCCTGAAATCGATGATGCAGGCGGCCGGACTGAACCGGGTAGAGTATGTGAACCTGACGGCGGGTGTGGCCGCTTTACACACCGGCATTAAATTCTAGGAGTACACATGAAAAAACTGATGCTTTCCGTCTTGATCGCGGCCAGTGCACTGTCGATGGTGACAACCGATGCCGATGCGCGTCGCCTTGGTGGCGGCAGCTCGGTCGGTCGCCAGTCGACCAACGTGAGCCGCCAGGCGGCGCCTGCGCAGCCGTCGAACACGATGGCGCGTCCGGCTGCTCCTGCGGCAAGTCCGGCCCCGGCGGCAGCGCCGGCAGCCCGTCCGGCCAGCCCATGGCGCGGCATGCTCGGTGGTGCGCTGCTCGGCCTGGGCGCTGGCGCCCTGCTGTCCCATCTCGGCCTCGGCGGCGCAATGGGTGCAATGGGCGGCATGCTCGGCTCGATCCTCATGATCCTGTTGCTGGGCGTGGCCGGCGTGTTCATTTACAAGATGTTTCGTCGCAAGAGCGAAGGCGTGACGCCGGCACCGGCCTATGGCGGCAACGCTGGCAGCACCGGCAACGGTGGCTTCATCAACGAAGCGCCGTTTGCAAGGACGAACGCGCCCGAGGCCATCGCACCGGCTTCTTCGGGCCCGGCCTTCGGTGGTTCGGCGATGTCGACAGGGCCGGTCAATGCCGGCACCTGGACTTTGCCGGATGGCTTCGATGCACCCGGTTTCCTGCGCAGCGCAAAGGCCTATTTCATCCGCTTGCAGGCAGCCTGGGACAAGGCAGACCTGAACGACATCCGTGAATTCACGACGACAGAAATGTTTGCGGAATTCCGGCTGGAGCTGCAGGAACGCGGCACCTCGGCCAATGTCACCGATGTCGTCAAGCTCGAAGCGGAAATGCTGGGCGTCGAGACGGTCGGCGACGATTATCTGGCCAGCGTGAAATTCACCGGTCTGATCAAGGAAGATCCGGCTGCCGACGCCACGCCATTTGCCGAAGTCTGGAACCTGTCGAAACCGTTGAACGGGCAGGGTGGTTGGGTGCTGGCCGGTATCCAGCAACTGTCCTGATCGTTGCAGGGGACTTTCAAGAACGTTGCCTGACCGATTCCAGCCTGAAAGGCGCCGTACAAGAATCCGGCGCAAGCTGATAGACTTCAAACCGCCCGTGCATCTTCACGGGCGGTTTTATTTTGTGCGATCGCGATGACGTCTGCCTTAGATTCCCTCCTGCCTGCCGCTGCAAATCATCTTCTGAACCAGGAAGCCTGGGCGCGCGCCCGCTTGCAACCGCATGCAGGCAAGGTCGCCCTGTGCGAGATCGGACCCGCCACGGTGCGCTTGCAGATCGATGGCGACGGCCTGCTGTCGGCGCCTTCTGCCGACGCCGCCCCGGCGGTCACGATTCGCATCCGCGCCGCCGACCTGCCGCTGATCGCCCGCGATCGCAGTCGCGCAGTGTCGTATGTGCGCATCGAGGGCGACGCTGACCTGGCAAATGCGTTGTCTCAGGTAGCGCAAGGCTTGCGCTGGGATGTGGCCGACGACCTCGGCCGCTTGATTGGCGATGTTGCCGCCCGGCGCGTCGTCGATACCGCGAGTGCAACCCTGGACGCGGCACGCACGACGCAACGAAAATTCCTCGAAAACTGTGCCGAATATTTTTTGGAAGAGAATCCGATGCTGGTACGGCCGCATGCAATCACCGAATTCACGGCCGACGTGACCCGCCTGCGCGATGATGTCGAACGTCTGGCAAAACGCATCGAGCGTCTGCGATGATCCGCCGGCTGTCCCGCGTCGCGAAAATCCTGCAGGTTGCGCTGCGCTATGGCCTGGATGAGATCGCGATTTCGAGCTTCCGGTTGCCGCGCTTGGCGCGGGCGATCCACAGCGTGACTTTCTGGCGTGACATCTCGGCGCCGCGTGGCGAGCGACTGCGCCGCGCGCTGGAAGACCTGGGGCCATTGTTCGTCAAATTCGGCCAGCTGTTGTCGACCCGGCGCGATCTGCTGCCGGCCGACATCGCCGATGAACTGGCGCGGCTGCAGGATCGCGTCCCACCCTTCGATTCCGACCTGGCGATCGCCCAGATCACGCGCTCCCTGGGCGCGCATCCGGACACCCTGTTCGCCCGTTTCGAACGGGTGCCGGTAGCCTCGGCATCGATTGCGCAGGTCCACTTTGCGACGCTGAAAAACGGCGCCGAGGTGGCGGTCAAGGTGCTGCGCCCCGGCATGAAGAAATCGATCGATGAGGATGTCGCGCTGATGCACATCGCCGCCGGCTGGGTCGAGCGATTCTGGGCCGACGGCAAGCGCCTGAAGCCGCGCGAAGTGGTCGGCGAGTTCGACAAATACCTGCATGACGAACTCGACCTGATGCGCGAAGCCGCCAATGGCAGCCAGTTGCGGCGCAACTTTGCCGGCTCCGATTTGCTGGCGGTGCCGGAAATGTTCTGGGATTACTGTTCGACTTCCGTGATCGTCATGGAGCGCATGCGCGGGGTGCCGATCTCCCAGATTGAAAAGTTGGTCGCCGCTGGCGTCGACCTGAAAAAACTGTCGCGCGATGGCGTCGAGATCTTTTTCACGCAAGTATTCCGGGATGGTTTCTTCCATGCCGACATGCATCCCGGGAACATCCTGGTCTCGATCGAGCCGGCCACCCTTGGCAAGTACATCGCACTCGACTTCGGCATCGTCGGTACGTTGAACGACTTCGACAAGGATTACCTGTCGCAAAATTTCCTGGCCTTTTTCCGTCGCGATTACAAGCGGGTCGCCGAAGCCCACATCGAATCGGGCTGGGCGCCCAAGGACACCCGGGTCGATGAACTGGAGTCGGCGGTGCGCGCCTGCTGCGAGCCGATCTTCGACCGGCCCTTGTCCGACATCTCGTTCGGCCAGGTGCTCCTGCGCCTGTTCCAGACGTCGCGCCGTTTCAATGTCGAAGTGCAGCCACAACTGGTGCTGCTGCAAAAGACGCTGCTCAACATCGAAGGCCTGGGGCGCCAGCTCGATCCCGAACTCGATCTCTGGAAGACCGCCAAGCCGTATCTGGAGCGCTGGATGAACGAGCAGATCGGCTGGCGCGGCGTGCTCGAACGGCTGCGTGCCGAAGCGCCGCATTATGGCAAGCTGATTCCGCAATTGCCGCGACTGGCGCATCAGGCGCTGTCGCATGCGGCGGCGCGCGACTCCAATGAGCAGGCAGATTTGATGCGCCACTTGATCGCCGAGCAGAAGCGCACCAATCTGCTGCTTGGGCTGGCGCTGTATTTCGGAGTGGGCCTGGCGCTGGGCGTGGTGTTGCTGCAGTTTTTCATGCGCTGGCACCATTTGCTGTGATTGCAGCACGTCCACGCCGCCGTCTCGATGCGACGCTGCCTTGATGCCGTCATGACGATGCCGCCGAAATTCACTTCCCGTGATCCGGAGCTGGCCGCTTTCTGGAGCGAGCGCTTTGAACGAGGTTTCATGCCCTGGGACCGGGCCGGCGTGCCGCAACAATTGCAGGAATTCGTGCAGGCGGCGCCTGCACCGATGGTGACGCTGGTGCCCGGATGTGGCGCCGGGCATGAAGTCGGTTATCTGGCTGACGCGGGCTGGGATGTGTGCGGCATCGATTTTTCAGCCGCCGCCGTGGCAGCTGCCCGGGCCGTGCTCGGCGCACGAGCCGATCGGGTGCGGGAAGCCGATTTCTTTACCTATCTGCCGTCCGCCTCGTTGGGCATGATCTACGAGCGCGCATTTCTGTGCGCTCTGCCGCGCGCGATGTGGCCGCAGATCGTGGAGCGCTATGCTGCCTTGCTGCCTCGGGGCGGGCTGCTGGCCGGCTTTTTCTTTTTCGATTCCGCTGCCAAGGGGCCGCCCTTCGGCGCCGATCCGGCGCAGTTCGATGCGCTTCTTGCGCCGGCGTTCACGCGCATCGACGATCGGCCGGTGAGCGATTCGGTGGCAGCTTTTGCCGGGCGCGAGCGGTGGCAGGTCTGGCAGCGCAGATAGGGCGGACAAGGCAGGTAGGGCAGGTAGGGTAAGTAGGGTAAGTAGGGCGGCTAACGCGGATTAGCGCCGCTCTGATGCACGATCAACCTGCCGCACGACGCGCGCGCCTTCCCCGATTCAGCAGCAGCGGGATGAACCCGATCAGGATGCCGCCGATGCCGACGATATTGGTCACCATGTCGAACGTCGGAATGCTGTATAGCGCAATGAAGACCATGAAAGCCGCTGCCAGCGCGGGCCAGACGACATGGGAGATTGCGGCCAGAACGCCGCTGGTGAACTTCGCACGATAATGCCAGGCGCAGGCAAAGCCGGTCAAGCTCATGTAAAAGCAGATCTGGAAGCCGATCGCCAGGATCGAACTCTCCAGGATGCTTTTTACCGATGGCATGTACGACGACCCGAACAACAGCAGCACGCCCAGCAGCCAGATGGCCGCGGTGGCGACCCACGGGGTTTGCCACTGCGGATGAATCGTGGCATAACGCGGATGCAGCATCGCGTCGCGCGCCATGGCGAACATGCTGCGGCTGAATTGCAGGATTTGCGTTTCGATGGTGCCGATCGTGCTCAGGATCGTCGACAGGACCGCCAGATAATTCCAGGGCGCGGGAAACAGCTTGTTGGCCACTGCATACAGCACGTTGGTGTTGGCCTTGGCGATTTCCTCGTCGCTCAGCACGATCAGGACCACGATCATCATGATAATGAAAAAAAGAATCAGGTTCACCATCGACCAGAATGCTCCCTTGCTGGCGGAGGCCGACTCTCCTCGACGGCCATTCCTGGTTTCCTCGCTCAGGTTCATGGTGACGTCCCAGCCCCAGTAAAAGAACAGGCCGGTCAGCGCTCCGGTGGCAAACAACTGGGGCGTGAACGAGAATGGCGAAAACCAGGTGAAGGACGGCGCATGGACCGGATGCGTCCAGTATTGCAGGAATGCCGCGACGATCAGCGCAAGGATCACCAGCGACTCGATGACGGTGAGGACAACCTGGGTATGACTGGCATGCTTGATGCCCTTGGTGACGACGATCGTCACCAGCGTCAGCCAGATGGCGGCCGTCAGCGTCACCCAGGTGGTGTTGTCGACCAGCTGCGGCGCGATCAGCACCAGGGTCGAGGT
>JAYTLK010000213.1:0-13941 GCA_043729515.1 Herminiimonas sp. | reverse complement strand
GTCTCGTGGTCGGTCTGGATGGCAGCGGCGACCAGACGACGCAGACGCCGTTCACGGTGCAGAGCGTGGTCAGCATGCTGCAGCAACTGGGCGTGAATCTGCCGGCCGGCACCACGCTGCAATTGAAGAACGTGGCGGCAGTGATGGTCACCACCTCGCTGCCGGCCTTCGCGCAGCCCGGCCAGACGCTGGACGTGACGGTGTCGTCGATGGGCAACGCCAAGAGCATTCGCGGCGGCACGCTGCTGATGACGCCCTTGAAAGGCGCCGATGGCCAGATCTACGGCATGGCGCAGGGGAACGTGCTGGTCGGTGGCGTCGGTGCAGCCGCTGCAGGCAGTTCGAAGGTCGTCAACCACTTGAGCGTCGGCCGGATTTCCGCTGGCGCGACGGTCGAGCGCGCGGTGCCGTCGACGGTCGGGCAGGGCGAGATCGTCAATCTCGAATTGAAGGAATCCGATTTTTCCACTGCCAGCAAGGTGGTCGAAGCGATCAACCTGCGCTTCGGCGCCCAGACCGCGTCGGCCCAGGATGCGCGGGTGATCCGGGTGCGGGCGCCGATGAACAACGATGAACGGGTCAGCTTTCTGGGCGCCCTCGAAAGCCTGAACGTGACGCCGGCGCTGATGAGCGCCAAGGTGATCCTGAATGCTCGCACCGGCTCGGTGGTGATGAATCAATCGGTTACGCTCGACTCCTGCGCCGTCGCCCATGGCAACCTGTCGGTGACGATCAACACCGACAACACGGTCAGCCAGCCGGCACCGCTCTCGGGCGGACAGACGGTGGTGGTGCAGAACGCGGCCATCGACATCAAGAAGGATCCGGGCCAGGTATTGCTCCTCAAGGGCGGCGCGTCACTGGCCGACGTCGTCAAGGCATTGAATGCGATCGGCGCCACGCCGCAGGATCTGCTGGCGATCCTGCAGGCGATGAAGGCATCCGGTGCCTTGCACGCCGAACTGGACATCATCTAGGCCGCCATCATGATCATCTCGACCACCTCTGCCTCCGCCTCTGCTGCGGCTTCCGCCGACAGTTTTTCGATCGATCCGAAGCAGGTCGATGCACTGCGACAGTCTGCCAGGCAAAATTCACCCGACGCATTGAAGGCAGTGGCGAAGCAGTTCGAAGGGCTCTTCATGAACATGATGATGAAGAGCATGCGCGACGCCACGCCGAAGGATGGCCTGCTCGACAATGAGCAGGGCAAGATGTTTACGTCGATGATGGACCAGCAGCTGTCGCAGAATTTCGCAAAACGCGGGGTCGGGCTGGCCGATGTGTTGATTCGCCAGTTGTCTGGCGGCCGTTCGCCTGGCGCTGCCGAAGCAGTGACTGATGTTCCGGGCGGTGTTGGCGCGGCTGCCTTGCCTGCACCAGGCAATGGCGCACTCGATCCGGCATTGTCGGGCAAGCCGCGGGCCGGCGGCCTGGCGCAAGCGGCTGCCGTCGAATCAGGTTTCCAAGCGAATTTGCAGGCGGCGCTCGACTCCGGCATACCCGGCGTGCTGAAGGCGGTCTTGACCGGTGCGCGCAACAACGCATTCGGCGCAGCCGCACTCGACGCGACCGGGTCGGCAGTGAGCGCAGCCGGCCGGTCGGTCGGCAAGTCAGTCGCCAAGGCTGTCGACGGTGCAGCCGGTAACCTGACGGCAGCACTCGAGCGCCGCAGCCAGCCGGCACACGTACGCGCCTTCGAAGACAAGCTCGCCGCCCACGCCGATGAAGCCGCCCGCGCCACTGGCGTGCCGGCGAAATTCATGCTGGGCCAGGCGGCGCTGGAGTCAGGCTGGGGCAAGCGCGAGATCCTGGCGGCTGACGGCAGCAGCAGTCACAACGTCTTTGGCGTAAAGGCAGGCGCCGGCTGGAAAGGCAGGGTTGTCGAAACAGCCACCACCGAATATGTCAACGGCGTGCCCGAGCGCCAGATTGCCCGCTTCAAGGCATACGACTCCTATGCCGACGCCTTCAAGGATTATGCGAAGACGTTGACGAACAATCCACGGTATTCGACCGTGCTGGCCAACGCACAGAACGTGCAGGGCTTCGCGCAGGGCCTGCAGCGGGCCGGTTATGCGACCGACCCGCACTACGCGGCGAAGCTGACCCGCATCATCACCCATTCGCTGTCGGCCTGACCGGCGGCGGCGGGCGCCAGACCCGTGATCAGGCAAGCCGGCATCGGTTGCCCGATGGCTGGCAAGTTCCATGTTCCGTCAAGGTCGTGGCCGGCCCTGGCTGCCTCCTCAAGTTTTGACGGAACATGCCGTTGACAGGTGTATCGCAGCAAACCAGGCAGACATCATGGGCTCCAGCATACTTTCGATCGGCGCTACCGCGCTCAATGCAGCGCAGGTCGGGGTCGCGACGACCGGGCACAATATTTCCAATGCGGCCACGCCCGGCTATTCTCGCCAGGTCGTCCTGCAAGCCTCCGCGGGGTCGCAGAATTCGGGTTTTGCGTTTGTCGGCAAAGGCACCGAAGTCACCGGCATCAGTCGCGTCTACAACCAGTTCCTGACCAACCAGGTGCTCACTGCGCAGACATCGAGCAGCCAGCTGAGCACCTACAACACCCGGATCACCCAGGTCGATAATTTGCTGGCCAATCCAGCGGCCGGATTGTCGCCGGCCTTGCAGGATTTTTTCTCGAGCGTGCAGACGGCCAGCACTGATCCGAATTCTGCCGCCTCGCGCCAGGCGCTGTTGTCGTCCAGCGAATCGCTGGCGTCGCGTTTCCAAGGGCTGTCGACCCAGATCAGTGAAGTGCGCGACGGTGTCAATGGCCAGATCGGCGCCAGCATCAGCAACATCAACACCTATGCCGGCCAGATCGCCAGGCTCAACGACGCCATCGAGAAAGCCCAGGCTGGCACTGACAACAGCGCCAACGATCTGCTGGATCAGCGCGACCAGGCCGTCCTGCAGCTATCGAAGGAAGTCAAGGTGTCGGTGGTGCAGCAGGGCGACAGCTACAACGTTTTCATCGGCTCCGGCCAGCCGCTGGTGGTGGGCACCAAGACATCGACCCTGTATGCGACCAGTTCTCTCACCGACCCGACCCGCACTGAAGTCGGCGTGCGTTCCAGCAGTGGCGCCACCACGCTGCTCGACGAAAAAAATCTCCCGGGCGGCAACCTCGGCGGGCTGTTCGACTTTCGCTCGACGACTCTGGACGTGGCGCAGAACACGCTCGGCAGGGTGGCCACCAATCTGGCCAGCGTTTTCAATGCGCAGCACGCCTTGGGGCAGACCCAGACTGGAGCCGCGGGTGGCAATTTTTTCAATGCCGCCGTGCCCGACGTGCAGGCGAGCAGCCTGAACGCCACCGCCAGCACCGGCAAGGTTGCCACCACCATCAGCGACCCATCGAAGCTGACGATCAGCGATTACCGGGTTCAGGTCGTGGCGCCGGTGTCACCTTCGAGCGCCACGGTCGCCTACAAGGTGACGCGGCTATCCGACGGGGTCAACAATACCTTCAATGCCTCGACCACGGCGGGCGCTGCCACCGGCTTCACGGTCGATGGCGTCGACTACGCCATCAGTGGCGCCTCTGCGATCGGCGATGAGTTCAAGGTACGTCCGACCGCCAACGGCGCTGCCGGTTTCTCGGTTGCCGTGACGGACAAGGCCGACATCGCGCTCGGTGCACCGATCGCCACCACCACCAGCAGCACCAACAGCGGCACTGGCGCCATCGGGCCGGCAACCGTCAATTCGACTGCCGTCATTCCCGGTGGCCTGAGCCTGACTTATAACGCTGCTGCCGGCAAGTTGACGGGTTTTCCGGCAAACCAGGCGGTGACGATCACCAACGGCTCGCCTGCAACGACGGTGACCTTCGCCGCCGGTGCAGCGGTTGCCTACGATCCGACCAGTCCGGCTGCGATCTCGATCGGCACCGGCGCGAGCAGCGTGGCGCTACAACTGGCCGCCGTGACGCCGCCGACGACTGCGCCGACCACGGTGAACGTGCCATCGCCGAATGCGACCCTGACCTACAACGGCACCTTGAAGACCCTGAGCGGCTTTCCCTCTCCGCTGGCAGTGACGGTGACGATCAAGGGCGTCTCGACGACCTATGCGCCGGGCGCGGCGGTACCGTTCACGGCAGGCGCCACATTGTCTTTCGGCGGCATCAATGTCGCGTTCTCCGGTGTGCCGGCCAATGGCGACACCTTCAAGGTCGGCCCCAACACGAACGGCCTGGGTGACAACCGCAATGCGCTCCTGCTGGGCAAGCTACAGACCGCCAACACGCTCGATGGCGGCACCACCAACCTGCAGGCCGCCTATTCGCAGCTCGTCAGCAGCGTCGGCAGCAAGGCACATGAAGTCCAGGCCACGAGCACTGCGGCAGCCAGCCTGCTGGAACAATCGGTGGCGTCGCAGCAATCGGAGTCCGGCGTCAATCTCGACGAAGAAGCGGCGAATCTGTTGCGCTACCAGCAGGCCTATCAGGCCGCCGGCAAGCTGATGCAGACCGCCAGCACCCTGTTCAGCGTGCTGCTATCGCTGGGCAGTAACTAGGAGTAATCGGAAATGCGCATCAGCACCAACACCCTGTACGCCGCCGGCCAGTCGCGGCTATCGGAAATCCAGAGCGGCATCGTCAGGACGCAGCAGCAGATCTCGACCGGCCACAAGATCCTGAGTCCGTCGGATGACCCGGTCGGCGCTGCGCGTGCGCTGGACCTTACCCAAGGGCAGGCGGTCAATACGCAGTTCGGCCTCAATCGCCAGGCCGCGTCGAATTCCTTGTCCACCGAAGACAGCATCCTGGCCGGCACCACGTCATTGCTGCAGGAGGTGAAGAGCCTGGCCATTGCGGCAGGCAACGGCGCCTACAACGATTCCGATCGCGCCTCGATCGCCACCGACCTGCAGGGCCGGCTGGAAGAACTGCTCGGTCAGGCGAACTCAACCGACGGCACTGGCAATTACCTGTTCGCCGGCTTCCAGGTCACGGCGCCGCCGTTCTCCTCCAGCGCGACCGGTGCGACCTATGGCGGCGACCAGGGCCAGCGCCAGGCGCAGGTCGGAACTTCCCGCCAGATCGCGCTCTCTGATCCGGGCGACGCGATTTTTCAGAACATCAAGAATACTGGCGCGCTGGTCGCCACGCCTGGCGCGGCCAATGCCGGTACAGGCGCCGCGTCGCGGGTCAGTGTCGATGGTTCGGCCAGCCTGACCGGCCATGGCTACAGCATCAAGTTCACCACCGCGACGACCTATGATGTGGTCGACAACAATCTCGGTACCAATGTCACGACCGGTGCCACCTACACCACCGGCCAGCCGATCAGTTTCGATGGGCAGCAGGTCACCGTCAGCGGCACACCGAGCAGCGGGGACAGTTTCGGGATCGCCGCGCCGGCAAACCAGAGCATCTTCACGACCCTGAGCGACCTGATCACGGCCTTGAAGACACCCGCGTTCGGTACGGCAGCCAAAGCAGACCTGTCCCACTCGCTGTCGGTCGCCGGTGGCAACATCGACAGTGCGCTCGGCAACGTCCTGACCGTGCGATCTTCGATCGGCTCGCGCCTGCGGGAAATCGACGCGTTGAACACGACCGGTGACGAGCGCAACATCCAGTATTCGACGAACCTGTCCCAGATTCTCGATGTCGACTACACCAAGGCGATCAGCGACTTCACCCAGCAGAACACGAATCTCGAAGCGGCCCAGAAAACCTTCGTCAAGGTGTCGAGCCTGTCGTTGTTCAGCTTGCTGTAACCAGGGGGAGCATTTGGCGCCTGCCGCGCCGGCTTCTCAAACTTCTCTCGCTTCTCCGACTGCACCGGCTCCTAGCGGCCGGCCTGCGTCATCATCCGGATCATCTCCAGCCCTTCCTGATACAGATGGGCCAGCGGCGTGCCGAGATAGGGCGTGACGATGGCAATCATCACGAAGCCGACGGTGAGCGTGATCGGAAAACCGATGCCGAACAGGTTCAGTTGCGGCGCCGAGCGCGCCAGGATGCCGAGCCCGACATTGGTGATCAGGAGGGCGGCCACGATCGGCAGCGCCAGTTGCACCCCCGCCGAAAAAATCTTCGCTCCCCAGCCGGTGATCTGCTCGAACAGCTTGCCGCCGATCGGCGCATCCGAGATCGGCATCGTCGTGAAACTGTCGGCCAGTGCCGAGAGCAGGGACAGGTGCACGTTCAGGGCAAGGTACAGCAGGATCATCATCAACGACAGGAACTGGCTGATGGCAATCGACCGGCCCTGCGATTGCGGATCGAAAAAAGTCGCAAAACCCAGGCCCATCGTCATTCCCGCAAGCTCGCCTGCCAGTTCGACGCAGGCGAACACCATCCGCATCGCCAGGCCCATCGCCACCCCGATCAGCAGTTGCTGGGTCAGGATCAGCACGCCTGCCAGTGACATCGGGTCAAGCGCCGGCAGGGCCGGCACGGTCGGCGCGATGATCATCGCCAACAGCACGCCCAGGCCGATCTTCACCGTGGCCGGCACGCTGACGTTGCCATACAGCGGCGCCACCGAAATCAGGCCGAGGATGCGGGTCAGCGGCCAGAGGAAGCCGGCAATCAGGGTATACAGGTCGTTGCTGGTGAAGCTCAGCATGAGATCGTCGTGAAGGCGGGTGCGAGGCGGATGTCGGTCAGCTGACCAGTGCCGGAATTCCCGTGAAGACTTCGCGCATGTAGTCGAGCATGACGGTCAGCATCCAGGGGCCGGCAACCACCAGGGCCACGAAGATGCCGATCAGCTTCGGAATGAAGGAGAGGGTGGTCTCGTTGATCTGGGTGGCGGCCTGAAAAATGCTGACCACCAGGCCGATGACCAGCGCCACCAGCAGCATCGGCGCGGCGATCATCACCGTGATTTCCATTGCATGGCGCGACAGGCTCATGACGCTTTCGGGACTCATCTGGTTCCTTTGTTTCGTAATGGTGCGTTCGCGTGCGGCGTGCCGGCCGGCGTCAGTAGAAGCTTTGTGCCAGCGACCCGATCAGCAGTTGCCAGCCATCGACCAGCACGAACAGCATCAGCTTGAAGGGCAGCGAAATGACGGATGGCGACACCATCACCATGCCCATCGACATCAGCACGCTCGCCACCACCATGTCGATGATCAGAAACGGGATGAAGATCGCGAAACTGATCTGGAACGCCGTCTTCAGCTCGCTCGTGATGAAGGCCGGTATCAACACCCGCAGCGGCGTGTCGTCGGGACCTTGCAGCGCAGGCGTGTTCGACATCTTGACGTACAACGCCAGGTCGGTCTGGCGGGTCTGCTTCATCATGAAGGTCTTCAGGGGCGCGACGCCGCGCTCGAGCGCCTGGCTCATGTTGATCTTGTTGTCCGACAGCGGCTGGTAGGCATCGACATAGATCTTGTCGAACACCGGCCCCATGACGAACAGCGTGAGAAACAGGGCCAGTCCGACCAGCACCTGATTCGGCGGTGACGATTGCGTGCCGAGCGCCTGGCGCAGCAGCGACAGCACGATGATGATCCGGGTAAAGCTGGTCATCATCATCAAGGCCGCTGGCAGGAAGGACAGCGATGTCAGCAGCAGCAGCGTCTGCAGGGACAGGGAATAGGTCTGGCCGCCGCCGGGGCCGGGTACGCTGGTCACCGCCGGCAGGCCGTTCTGTTGTGCGATGGCGAGCAGCGGCAGCGCGGTGGCGAGCAGCAGGGCAAGCGCTGGAAGGCGACTGCGGCGCACGTCTGGCCGGGTGGAAAATGTTGCCGACTGCATCGACTTCATCGATTGTGCCGAGGTCTGCAAACGCAGAATGTTCAAGTGGGAGATCAAGTTCAAACCTGGTTCAGCGAGTGGTTCAACGGTGGGTTCAGCTGCGGATTGAAGCGCGGTTCAGCGTCCATCGACTTCGCCTGGTGCGGCCTGGCCGCGGGCGGCGGCATTGCGCCGCTCGATGGTTTGTTTCAGCCAGAACGCAAACTGCTTGCCAGGCGGTGGTGGCAGGCTTTCACCGACGCCTTCCGCAGGTTCCTGGCGCGCCATGGTGGTCAGCGTGTTGATGCCACCGGGCGAGACACCGACCACGATCCATTGATCGGCAACCTCCACCACCAGGATGCGTTCCCGATTGCCGAGGCTGACGCCGCTGACGATCCGTATCGCGCTGCCGGCGACGTTACGCGCCATGCCGAGACGGCGCAGGAGCCATGCAGCGCCGGCGATCAGGCCGACTACCAGCATCAGCACCAGCGCGACTTGCGTCAGGCTGCCGGCCGATGAAACTGCCGCGCCGGCGGCCGAGGTGGTGACAGCGGCCGGTTGCGGCGCGCGGGGTCCGGCGAAGGTAGCGTTGGCAGGCGGCACCACCGGGGCAATCGCGGCCGGCATGGCGTCTGGCACGGCGGCCGGCACGATACCGGGCGTACCGGGCGTACCGGGAGTACTGGAGGTACTGGAGGTACTGGGCGTACCGGGCGAGGGCGCTGTGGCAGGACCATCGTCGGCCGCCTGCGCCATCGCGCAGCCAAGCAACGCCGCAGCGATGATGGCGCCACGGCCAGCGCGGTGGCCGGCGTCGACCAGATGCCTCATTTGTTCAATTTTCGGATGCGTTCCGAGGGCGTGATGATGTCGGTCAGGCGGATGCCGAACTTGTCGTTGACCACCACGACTTCGCCTTGCGCGATCAGGCAGCCATTGACCAACACATCCATCGGCTCGCCGGCCAGGCCGTCGAGCTCGACCACCGAGCCTTGCGCCAGTTGCAGCAGGTTCTTGATGGCGATCTTCGTGCGCCCGAGTTCGACGGTAAGCTGCACCGGAATGTCGAGAATGAAATCGATGTCGTTTGGCGTGGCACCGCTGCTCGATGTGCCCGCAAAATCCTTGAAGACTGTGCCACTCGCTGCCTGTGCCTTCAGGGCGGCGGCTTCCGCCTGCGCCTGCTCGGCGATCGCCGCGCCCCAGTCGTCCTCGGCGGCAGCCTGATTGTCGTTTTCTTCAGCCATGATCATCTCCCTGCGTGAAATCGCTTGCGCTCTGGATCAGCTTTTCGACGCGCAACGCATACTGTCCATTGAATTTTCCGTAACTGCATTCCATCACCGGCACGCCGTCGACCTTGCCCGAGACATGTTCGGGCACCATCAGCGGAATCACGTCGCCCACCCGCATGTTCAACAGCCCGCCGAGCGTGCTCTTGGCAGTGCCGAGGTCGGCGATGATTTCCACCTCCGCGGTCTGGATCTGCTGCGTCATGAGGCGGATCCAGCGCTTGTCCATCTCCAGCGTCTCTCCCTGCAGGCTGGAGGTGAGGATGTCGCGGATCGGCTCGATCATCGCGTAGGGCGTGCAGAAGTGCATCTCGCCGCTGACCGGACCGAGTTCGATGGTGAAAGTGGTGGCCACCACGACTTCGTTCGGCGTCGCGATGTTTGCGAACTGGGTGTTCATCTCGGAACGGATGTACTCGAATTCGAGCGGGTACACCGGCTCCCAGGATTTCGCATAATTCTCGAACACGATTGCCAGGATGCGCTGGATGATGCGCTGCTCGGTCTGGGTGAAATCGCGTCCCTCGACCCTGGTATGGAAGCGGCCGTCGCCGCCGAAGAGATTGTCGACCAGCAGGAACACCAGGTTCGGATCGAACACCATCAGCGCCGTGCCGCGCAACGGTTTCATGTGGATCAGGTTCAGGTTGGTCGGCACCACCAGGTTGCGGATGAATTCGCTGTATTTCGATACGCGCACCGGGCCGATCGACACTTCAGCGGTGCGATGCAGGAAATTGAACAGGCCGATGCGCAGCAGGCGTGCGAAACGTTCGTTGATGATTTCCAGCGTCGGCATGCGGCCACGCACGATCCGCTCTTGCGTGGCCAGGTTGTATGGGCGCACGCCCGAGGTATCGACGGCCGTGCCGACATCGTCCTGGTCGCCGTTGACGCCTTTCAGCAGCGCATCGACTTCTTCCTGGGACAGAAAATTTTCAGCCATGACGTTACTGGATCACGAACGAAGTGAAAAACACATCGGAGACTTCCTGCTTCTTGCCGGCCGGGGTGAAGGGCGTGTTCACCGCAGCGGCGATCTCGATGCCGAGTGCCTTCTTGCCGGCCGGCGTATTGATGTCGGCCGCATGCTTGGAAGAGAGCAGCAACAGCAGACGGCTGCGCACCTGCGGCATGTAGGTCTTGATCAGATCGACTTCCTCGGTCGATGCCGCCTGCAGTGTGAACGCCACCTGCAGGAACTGCTCGGTGCCGTCGCTTTGCAGATTGACCGTGAACGGCTCCAGGACGACGAACACCGGTGGCTTCGGCGCCTCGACCTTGGCGTGCTTGGCGCCGCCCTCGGCCTTGTGCCCCATGAAATACCATGCGCCGCCGCCACCGCCAGCCAGCAGCAGCACTGCGGCCAGAATGATCACCAGCTTCTTCTTTGATTTCTTCGGCGGCGCGACGGCTTCCTCGGCGGCTTCTGCGCCAGCCTTGGGCACTGCCTTCGGTACCGCTTTTGGAGCTGTTGCCATTGCATTCCTCTTTGTCGCTGCAGGCGCCTTGACGGCGTATCAAGCAGATCGTGCGAATCATTATCGAAATAAATCAGGTGCTGCGATGCGCTGAAAAGAGGCAGGAAGGCACGGCAGATCCACCCTTCGGCATGCCGCCGCCCGTGGCCATGGCGGGTTGCAGCGATTGGCTGATGACCTTGGCGGCAATCCGATCACATGCATTGACGCCGCAATCATGCACTGCGGCACATTCGGCATTTAACCATTTTTAACCACTGGCAACATCCTTTTGCCGGTAAAAATCGGGCTGGATGCACACGGCAAGGCTGGGCGATCAGGCGAAGGTGTTGACCAGGCCGTTGCCGCCGCTCGTATTGTGGCGGACCGTTGGTTCGGACACTGCACCGATCGTGGCATTGCTGCCGCCGCTGCCACGACGTGCCTGGCCGAAGGCCTGCCGCCCATCGGCCGCGCCTTGTTGGTTCGGCGAACCGGCACCGACGCTGGTCTGGCGGAGGGAAATGCCGGCCTCTGCCAGCATTTCTTTCAATTTTGGCAAGGCTGCCTCGAGAGCCTGGCGCACCTCCGGCTGGGCAGAAAAGAACGAAGCATCCGCCTGCGCATTGCTGACATTGATGACCACCTGGACCGGACCGAGATCGGGCGGATTCAGGGTCAACGAGGCGCTTTGTTCAGCACCGGCGGCCATCCAGACCACTTTCTGGCCGAGTGCGTGATCCCAGGCCGGCGTGCCCACGCGTGGCGACAGGGTATCGGCGCCGTTGCCGCTGGCGCCGGCCATGCCGGTTGCCTGCATCAGGTTGGGGCCAGGCGCAGCGGTGGCGGGCAGGGTTGCCAATGTTTCTTTTTCGGCGACAAACACCGCTGCCGGCAGAGCGGCTGCAGCCAGGTTCGTGTCGGCCTTTGCCGCGAGGCCGGCAATGGTGGCACCGCGCGGGAGCAGGGAAGCGTTGGCTGCTGCGCCAGTGGCATTGGCCGGAACTTCGGCCGCCGATGGCAAGCCGCGACCGGCGATCGCCTTGCTGCTCTCCCGCGTCTGGCTCAGCTGTGTCGCCTGTGCCATCAGGGCGTCGAATGCGGGGTCATGCGCGATTGTTGCGTCCGCAGCGTCCGCGCCAGGCAGGCCGGCAGTGGCCGGACCGCTGGCAGCGGCGACACGACTGCCGGGCGTGGCCGTTGCAATCGCGGAATCGACGGCAGGCGTCGCCGCTCTCGGTGCCAGACTGGCGACAATCGCCTGCAACGCAGCCGCCGCGCTGCCGGCCGCCGGCGCGGTCTCGGCGGCGACTGCAGTGTCGTCGTCGGTGGTCGATGGCGCTTCCCGGGCGCTGTTTTTGTCAGCAGCGTCGCTGGCTGGCTTGCCAGGCGATGCGCCGCTGTTCACATTGCTGTTTGCAGCCTGCACCTTTGCCTGTCCAGCCGCGGCTGAAGCGTCGGCATTTGCATTGGCCGCGGCATTGGCGGCGTCCTGTGTGTTCCGACGTTCCTGCGCGCCATGCCGCTCTTGCGCGCGCTGGGTTTCCTGGCGGCTGCGCATGCCAGCGGCCTCGGCGTTGCTGGCCAGACGTGGCTGGCCGGCCGGGCTGTTTTCGCGGGCGGCAGGCTTCGCAGCCGGCAGCGCTGGCCGGGCGGCATCTTGCCGGTTCTGCACCTCGCGTGAAAGCATTTCGCCAAATGGCTGGGCCGCATCCGAGACGGGTGCGGCATTCTTCGCAGTGGGCGCGGCCTGACCATTGAGCAGGGAATTGATCGCTTTGGGTTGCATGGTCGTCTTCTCGTTTTCAGGTTGATTGCGCCGCTTGATTTGCGCCGGCCGTTATTTCCGATACAGATGCTGCCGCGCTGCGTGTTCGTCCATCGCCTTCTGGTCGCGCTTGTTGTCACGTTGCTGCTGTTCTTGCCTGGCCCGCGCGGCCAGCGTGCCGTAGGACATGCGCTTGCGCTCTCCCGCCTGCCAGGCCGCACGGCGTTCCTCGACCCGCTTGCGGGCGTCGGTCACGATCTGATGCTGGCCTGTGATGGCGTGATCGAGCTTGTCCAAAAATACCTGGAAATTCCGGTATCCCGCCGCCGTGAAGCCGACCTGCATGCTGGCCTGAAAACGATCCGCATATTCTGTGCGGTAGTCCTGCAACAGCGTCAGCTTGCCTTCGGTATCGGCGGCAGCCTTGATGGCCAGCCCGAGGCGCTTGGCTGCCTCGTCGGTTTCGGTCGTTGCCAGTTCGATCAGGGTGTCCAGTGCGGAGGGTGTCGCCATGAAGATCAGTCTACCTTCCGCTCAGCGGATCAATCAGGAGAACAGAGCGGCAAGTTGACTCAAGCTCTCGCTCATCCCGGCCCGTTCATGGATGCCTTGTTGTAGAAAATGCTCGATCTTCGGGTTCAGCTGGATCGCCTCGTCCAGCACCGGGTCGGTACCGGCACTGTAGGCGCCGACGCTGATCAGGTCACGGTTGCGTTGATAGCGCGACGTCAGCTGCTTCACGCGCCGGGTCAGCGCCTGATGCTCGGGCGAGGTAATGCTGTGCATGGCACGGCTGATCGATTGTTCGACGTCGATGGCCGGATAATGGCCGGCTTCGGCCAGCTTGCGGTCCAGCACGATGTGGCCGTCAAGGATCGCGCGGGCGGAATCCGCGATCGGATCCTGCTGGTCGTCGCCTTCGGTCAGCACCGTGTAGAACGCGGTGATCGAGCCGCCGCCTTCACGGCCATTGCCGGCCCGCTCCACCAGTGCCGGCAGCTTGGCGAACACCGACGGCGGATAACCCTTGGTGGCCGGCGGCTCGCCGATTGCCAGTGCGATTTCCCGCTGCGCCATGGCGTAGCGGGTCAATGAATCCATGATCATCAGCACGTGCTTGCCCTGATCGCGGAAATGTTCGGCGATCGCAGTGGTGTAGGCCGCGCCCTGCAGGCGCATCAGCGGCGGCGTGTCGGCAGGCGCAGCGACGACGACAGACCGCGCCAGACCTTCCGGCCCCAGGATCTGCTCGATGAATTCCTTGACTTCGCGGCCGCGCTCGCCGATCAGGCCGACCACGATCACGTCGGCGGTCGTGTAGCGCGCCATCATCCCCAGCAGCACGCTCTTGCCCACGCCCGAGCCAGCGAACAGACCCATGCGTTGGCCACGGCCCACCGTGAGCATGCTGTTGATGGCCCGTACTCCCACATCCAGCACATCGGTGATCGGCGCCCGGCCGAGCGGATTGGCGGCGCGCACGTTCAACGGCGCGGCATGGGCGGCGTTGAGCGGCCCGAGACTGTCGAGCGGGCGGCCGGCGCCATCGAGCACCCGGCCCAGCAATTCGTCGCCCACCGGCAGGTGCCGGCCGCGGTCGCTTGGCCGCCGACGCGGATGGTCGACCGATCCCAGTCGCGGCAAGGAATGCACCACCTCGACCGGAAAGACCCGCGTGCCCGGCACGATGCCTTC
>JAYTLK010000212.1:0-12115 GCA_043729515.1 Herminiimonas sp. | reverse complement strand
TCCAAAACGCAGATTCACGTCCTGCGGATAGAGACTGGCGATGAAGCGGCTGAATTGCGGCGTCGAGGGTGGCGTCAGCTTGGTGCTGCGCTCGGCGTTTGTGGCATTCGTGGCATCGGTCTGACCGGATTGGCGCAGCGCATCCGGCGCGTCCGCATAGCGCAGAAAATACGGCTGCAGCCGGGCGTCGTCGGCTGCGTGCGATCCGCCGCGCAGTGAACGCCACAGTTCGCACAGGATGCCGGCCGTGGCCGGCGAGGGCATGGGCGATGGCGCGTCCGACGCGATGCCGACGGGTGGCGGCGCCGTGGCCTCGCGTGTTTCCGGCAGGTCGATCGGATCGTGCAGCGCATCCCATGGCAGGTGGGCCAGGGAATCGGTGGTACTGCGCAGCGGATCGATGGTGACCTCGCGCACGAAGTCCCGCAGCGATGCCAGGTGGGTCGCATCCGTCAGCTGAAAACCCTGCAACAGGAACGGCGTTTCGGCCCACGGCCGATCGAGTTCCGCGACAAACATGCCAATCCGGATATCGTGCGCACTGATGCGCAGGTGATTACGCAGCTTTTGTTCTTGAACTGTCATCGTGCGACGCTGGCCGCATGCCCGTACTGTGCCTTGCGCTGACCGCAACGAGACCGGCATCCGGAGGTGGAGGATTTTGAGAAACCCAGTATAGAAGATTTTTATTTCTTCTATGTAATAAAACCTGGCCGCCGAGTGTTGTTTTTGTGACTTAAAATTCGCTCGGGCAGTTTGCAATGCAGACCGACGGCGCCGGCTGGATCACGGCTAGCCGGGTCGGCGGCGCGGGCCGAATTCGAAAGCGACGCCAGCGATCCAGGCCATCAACAACGCTTGCAACGGCAGGCGCAGCACCAGCAGCGCGATGATCCAGCCGGCGCGGTGCGCTTGCTGCGCATCGAGCAGCATCTGCACGTTTGCCGGCAGCACGGCCACGCACAGCGCCAGCAGGCCGATGCCGGCCAGGCGACGGGTGGCCGGCAGCAGCAGGCCGATGCCACCGGCACATTCGGCGATGCCGCTGATGACCACCAGCGCCGCATGCCAGCCGAGCCAGGCCGGCATCACGCCTTCATACGCCGCCGGAAAAACGAAATGCAGGATGCCGGCGAGCGTGAAGAACAGCGCCAGCAGCCAGCGCGAGGTTTTGCCGTGCAGCCAGCGAAGGCGCTGCATCATCGCGTGGCGCTTGGCAGGCCAGGCGCCGTGACGGCAGGCAGCGCCGATGCAGCAGGCTGGTAAGGCGTGCCGGCCAGCGCAGGCGTCATGTGCAGTTCCCGCGTGAGAAATGCCCAGCGGTCGGCCGCCTCGGCGATCTGCTTGCCGGTCGGCTTGCCGGCGCCGTGTCCCGCCTTGGTCTCGATGCGGATCAGCACTGGCGCCGGGCCGCTCTGGGCGGCCTGGGCGGCGGCGGCGAACTTGAAGCTGTGCGCCGGCACCACGCGGTCGTCATGGTCGGCGGTCGTCACCATCACCGCCGGATAGCAGGCGCGGCGCAGGTTGTGCAGCGGCGAATAGGCATGCAACGCCTTGAACTCTGCTGCGTCGTCGGAGGAGCCGTAGTCCGACGTCCAGGCCCAGCCGATGGTGAAGCGGTGAAAGCGCAGCATGTCCATCACGCCGACCGCCGGCAGGGCCGCGCCGAACAGCTCGGGGCGCTGGGTCAGCGCGGCGCCGACCAGCAGGCCGCCGTTGCTGCCGCCGCCGATGGCCAGCTTCGGTGCCGAGGTGTAGCCATGCGCGATCAGCCATTCCCCGGCGGCGATGAAGTCGTCGAACACGTTCTGCTTGCGCAGCTTGGTGCCGGCCAGGTGCCATTGCTTGCCGTATTCGCCGCCGCCGCGCAGATTTGGAATCGCCAGCACGCCGCCCATCTCCACCCATTGCAGGTTGGCCACTGAAAACGCCGGTGTCAGGGAAATGTCGAAGCCGCCGTAACCGTAGAGATAGGTCGGGTTCGTGCCGTCGAGCGCCATGCCCTTGCGATGGACGATGAACATCGGTACCCGGGTGCCGTCGCGGCTGATGTAGAACACTTGCGATGTGTCGAAGGCGGCCGGATCGAAGGCCAGCTTCGGCTGGCGGTATGGCGTGCTCCGGCCGGTGCGCGCGTCGTAGCGGTAGATGGTGGTCGGCGTGGTGAAGCCGGTATGGGAATAGAAAGTGTCGCGGTCGCTGCGCTTGCCGTGGAAACCGGCGGCGCTGCCGATGCCCGGCAGGCCGACCTCACGCAGCAGCTTGCCATCGAGCGTGAAGACACGCACCGCGCTTTTCGCGTCATGCAGATAGGACGCGACCAGCTTGTCGTCGATCAGGTTGACGGCTTCCAGCGTATCCTCCGATTGCGCCACGATGGTCTTCCAGGCGGCCGGTTGCGGATGCGCTAGGTCGATGGCGACGATGCGTCCGCGCGGCGTGTCGCGGTCGGTGCGAAACAGCAGCGTGTCACCGATATTGTCGATGAACTGATAGGCAGCATCGAAATCGTCGAGCAACACCGTGACCGGCGCATTCTTCTTGCCCAGGTCCTGGTAATAGACCCGGTTCTTGCGCTCGGTGCCTTGCGAGATGGTGATGACGAGATAGCGGCCGTCGTCGCTCACCGTGCCGGCAAAACCCCACTCCTTGTGATCCGGCCGCTCATAGATCAGCAGGTCGGCGCTTTGCGGCGTGCCGACTGCGTGGAAATACAGCTTCTGAAAATAATTCGTGTCGGCCAGCTTGGTGGCTTCGTTCGGCGCGTCGTAACGGCTGTAGTAAAAACCCTTGCCATCGTGGCTCCACGACGCCTGGGAAAATTTTACCCATTTCAACTGATCCGGCAGATCGCGGCCGGTGTCGATGTCACGCACCCGCCATTCATTCCAGTCGCTGCCCGAGGCAGCGATGCCATAAGCCAGGTGGCGCCCGTCGGGACTCACCGCGATGCCGGCCAGCGCCACGGTGCCATCGGCGGACAAGGTGTTCGGGTCGAGCAGGACGCGCGGCGCATCGTCGGGCGTGCGCAAGGTATAAAACACCGCCTGGTTCTGCAGGCCGTCGTTGCGGCTGTAAAAATAGCGGCCGCCTTCCTGGAACGGCACGCTGTAGCGCTCGTAGTTCCAGAGCGTGGTCAGCCGCTGGCGGATCGCTTCGCGGCTCGGAATCGTCGCCAGATAGGATTGCGTGACGCGGTTCTGCGCCGTGATCCAGTCGGCGGTCTCGGTGGCATTGCCATCTTCCAGCCAGCGGTACGGATCGGCGACCCGGGTACCGTGATAATCATCGACCTGGTCGGACTTGCGGCTGGCGGGATAGGTCAGGGGCATGCTCCCTGTGCTGGCGCTGCAGTTGCCGATGGCAGGCGTTGCTGTTGCATCCGTGGCGGTGGCAGTGGCGGTGGCAGTGGCGGCAGCAGCACCTGCGGCGGCGTCGGGCAAGGCGACGAGACTGAGGGCAGTGATGACGGCGGCGGTGGCGATGATGACCTCTCTGATACGCATGCGGCAGGCTTCCTTGGATAAGGGGAGAATGCCCGCCGGCACGCGGCGTCGCGGATCGGCGGCGCGGTGCCGGCGGGCCGCACGAGCCTATCACAGGATGCCCCGCAGGCGGCCTCGCGCAACCCGGTGCGGCCGCTTATACTGCGACCCACGCAGTACACGCCGCAGTGCACTCCGCGATGCACCTCGCAGTGCACTCAGCATTGCCACCGCATTGCCCCTGCACTGCCTTTTTCACCGACGCGAGGATCATCTTGACCACTTCCCCTGGCCGGCGCACGCCGCTGGCGACCGCCCTCACGCTGGCGCTGAGCTTGCCCCTCGGATTGACGATGCTGCTGGCGCCGACCCTGGCAACGGCGCAAACGCCGGCGCCGGTACGCCCGGCCACCAGCCTGGTGCTCGAGCCGCAGACCATGGACCGCAGCGCCGACGCCTGCACCGATTTCTTCCGCTACGCGAACGGCAAGTGGATCGATGCCAATCCGGTGCCGGCCGACCGCTCGCGCTATACCGCCTACGATGAAGTCGGCGAGCGCAACCTGACCGACCTGAAAGCGCTGGTGCAGGAAGCCGAAGCGAAGGCGGCCTCCGGCACGGCGGCCGGCATCAGCCCGGTTGCGCGCATGGTGGGCGCCTACTATCGCAGCGGCATGGATGAGGCGCGCATCGAAGCAGCCGGTGCTGTGCCGCTCGCCGGTGAACTGGCGCGCATCGACGGCCTGCGTGATCGCAGCGCCCTGCCCGTCCTGCTGGCGCACTTCCATGCCGCCGGCATCAGTCCGCTGTTCGGTGTCGGCGTCGATCAGGATGCGAAGGACACGCTGCGCTACATCGTGCAGCTCGGCCAGGGCGGGCTCGGCCTGCCGGATCGTGACTATTATCTGAACGACGACGAGAAGACCCGCACCATCCGCAGCCAGTACGTCACGCATGTCGCCCGCATGCTCGGGCTGCTGGGCATGCCGTCGGCCAAGGCGCAGCAGGATGCCGCAGTGGTGCTGGCGATCGAAACCCGCCTGGCCCGCGCTTCGCTCTCCAAGGTCGAACTGCGTGATCCGCAGGCGTCGTATCACCTGACCAACCTGGCCGGCCTGCAGAACGATGCGCCCGGCATCGACTGGGGCAGCTATTTCACTGCGCTGGAACTGCGTGACCCCGGCCAGTTCAATGTCGGCCAGCCGGCCTTCCTTGCCGAAGCTGCAGGCATGATGGCCAGCCTGCCGCTGGCACAATGGCAGACCTATCTGCGCTGGCACCTGGTCAATGCGGCGGCCGGCGATCTGTCGACACCGTTCGTGGAAGAAGACTTCGCGTTTCGCGGCCGCATCCTGGCCGGCACCAAGGAATTGAAGCCGCGCTGGAAACGGGTGCTGACCAATATCGACGGCCAGATCGGCGAAGCGCTCGGTCAACTTTATGTCGCCCGATATTTTGGACCGGAAGCCAAGGCGCAGGCGCTGGACATGGTCGGCAACATCAAGCTGGCGATGCGCCAGACGATCCGTGACCTTCCCTGGATGAGTGCCGCCACCAAGACCGAGGCCCTGAAAAAACTCGATGCCATCGCCGTCAAGATCGGCTATCCGGATGTCTGGCGCGACTACGGCAGCGTGCGCATCGACGAACATGATTACTTCGGCAATTCATTGCGCGCGTCGCAGTTCGAATTCCGCCGCAATCTCGCCAAGCTGGGCCATCCGATCGACCGCGGCGAATGGGGCATGACGCCGCCGACGGTCAATGCCTATTACAACCCGACCATGAACGAGATGGTGTTCCCGGCCGGAATCCTGCAGCCGCCCCTGTTCCATGTGAAAGCCGACCAGGCTGCCAACTACGGCAACACAGGTGCGACCATCGGCCATGAGCTCACCCATGCCTTTGACGACGAAGGCCGGCAGTACGATGCCGCCGGCAACCTGAAAAGCTGGTGGAGCGCCGATGACGAAGCCAATTTCCTGAAACGCATGAAAGTCATCGAAAAGCAGTATGACGAAATCACGCCGATCGACGACGTGCACATCAACGGCAAGCTGACTGCCGGTGAAAACATCGCCGACCTCGGCGGCCTGAAGATCGCATTGATGGCGCTGGCGATGGCACAAAAGGCCCATCCGCAACCGGCGGTGATCGACGGCCTGACGGTCGACCAGCGGTTTTTCGTGGCCTATGCGCAGAGCTTCCGGGCCAACATGCGCGACGAGCAGTTGCGCCTGCAACTGGCGACCAATCCGCATTCACCGGAAAAATACCGGGTCCTGGCACCCTTGGCCAACATGCCGGAATTCGCCGCTGCCTTTTCCTGTTCGGCCGAACGCTCGCCGTTGCGCCCGGCTGCCACCCGGGTCGAGATCTGGTAATGGCGTTGACCTGGCAATGGCGTCATTTCCATGATCTCGGTGCAACCGACGTCTATGCCCTGCTGGCCCTGCGCCAGGAAGTGTTCGTGGTCGAGCAGCAGTGCATTTTTCCGGACATCGACTGGCATGACCAGCAGGCGCATCACCTGCTTGGCTGGCGGGTGCGCGGCGAGGATGACGACACACCGCTGCTGGCCGCTTACCTGCGTTGTCTGCCGCCGGGCGAGAAATATGCGGAGTGTTCGATCGGCCGGGTCGTGACCTCACCGGCGGCACGGGGGACCGGCCAGGGTCGCCTGCTGGTGGCCGAGGGACTGGCGCGCCTCGACACCCTGTGGCCCGGGCAGGCGGTGCGGATCGGCGCCCAGATGCATCTGGCAGGCTTCTACGCACACTTCGGTTTCGTCACCGCCTCGGCACCCTACGACGAAGACAACATCATGCATGTCGAGATGCTGCGCCCGGCCCCCTGAAGACGACGTATTTCTTGATGGGTGAGCGGGCCGGACCTGAAGTTACGGCACCGCGCACGGCACGGCACGGCCGCGCCGATTCAGCGCGTGACGATGCTGCGCCGGGTAGGCGCCAGGCGGGCCAGCAGCCGATTCTGGATACGCGAGGCAATGCCTTGCTGCTCCATGGCGCGCTGCAGGTTTTCGACCGAGGCGTTGAACTGGCGCTGGTCGACCTTCATGTCTTCATGCGACTCGGCCATCGACTTGCCGGTATAGGTGCAGGGCCCGCCGCTGGCCACGCAGAATTGCTCGGCCAGTTTTGCATGCAGGCGATCCATGTCGACGCCGTCGAACGTGGCCGACACGCGAGAATCAGCCAGCATGATGGTGACGAAATCGGCGACGATGGCCCGCACGCCAGGCGCGCTGCCGAGTTCGGCATAGAACGGGCTGTCGGTGCCGGCAACCGGCCTGGTGGTCGGGGGATCGGCAGCAAGCGCGGCGGCGGATTGCGCTGCCTTGGCGGCCGCCAGCGATGCGCGCAGGGCGTCACCGGCATTTTCAGTGGCGGCGCTGCCGCCTGCGGCTGCCGCAATCGCGTCTTCCGCAGGACTTGCCGCTGTTGCCAGCGAAGCGGCCAGCAGGCTTGCCACGAAGGCGATGCAATGAACATTCAGCGTCATGAAATATCCTGCTTCAGAAACCAGCCTGCAACGACAGGTACAAGCCATCCTGGCGCTTCGGATTGAAGATCGTGATGTCGCCCAGCGAAACCCAGGCGGCCGTCAACGACACATTTTTTGTCGGGAAATAGGCCAGAAAAATATCGCGGTAGGCTTTTTCCGAATCGACCGACAGGTTGCGCGGCTTCATGCGGTATTCGATGCCGACCACGGTGCGGCGGTCGATCAGGTAGGCAAGCGAGCCTTCGAACATCGGCCGGTAACGGTCATTGCGGTCGCCGCCGAAACCGAGCAGGCCCATCTGATTCGCTTTGGTGGCGCGAACAGTGGCATTGATCAGCAGGCTCTGGTCCAGAAACAGCTTGGTGGCGGACAAGTAGTAATCGGTGCCGTGGTCGCTGGTGGCGCCCAGCTGCATGACGTTGGTCACGCCAAGCGCGCCCAGGCCGCCGACCTTGTCGGTTCTCTTGAACATGACGCCGGCGGCGATCTGCGGCAGCCAGCGATCCTGTTCGATGACGGCGTCGCCGGCGAGCTTGAGCTTGATGCCGACGGTGTCCATTTTCAGGTCGAGCTGGTCGAGCGGCGCCAAGTGACCCTTGAAATGCTGACGCGCGAGAGAAAGCTCGAAGCGATCCGCAAATCCGACGGCCACGCCTGCGGTCTGCAGGCCGTAGTCGGCAGTGCGCAGGGAGGTCAGGTGGACATTGGCGCCGTAGCTGTCACGGGTGCCGTAGCCGGTGATCAGGGCCCAGGGTGTCAAACCACCGCCGCCGGCGCCTTCGACCTGGCTGACGCCGCCGGTGGCCAGCAGCTTGCCCATGTCGGGACCGGATTGCGGTGCAGTCGCAGGCAGCACCGAATGCTGACTCGCCGGCACGGCCATCGTCGGTTTTTCCGGCGCATCCGCCGGCCCGGTTGCAGGCATGGCAATGCCGGCCTGCAGGCCAGTCAAACCGAACATGGCGACATTTGCCGCCCAACTTCTCAAACGCATCCTCCGACTCCGGTCTGTGCCTGCGGGCCGCCTGCCCCGGCACTGTAATTTGCTTTGGGGAAAGTATAGGCAAGACGACGGCGATCGCCAATCAATTCAACCGTTTTGGTCTGCGCAAGCACCAAAATGAGGCGCGCATGCCACGCCGCCAGCCAGAAAATGTCGCTGGGAAATCCGGATATACTCGAAAAGCGTGACGTGAATGCCAACCGCCAGCGCCGCGTATTTATCGCGCCGGCCGGAAAAAATCATTGGAGACCCTGCATGACCGACCTGTCCGTATCGCACCAGCTCACGGCGCGTCAGCCGGCCAACAAGGTCCGCTTCGTGACCGCTGCTTCGCTCTTTGACGGCCACGATGCCTCGATCAACATCATGCGCCGCATCCTGATGGCCCACGGCGCAGAAGTCATTCATCTGGGCCACAACCGCTCGGTCGACGAGATCGTCACGGCGGCATTGCAGGAAGACGTGCAGGGCATCGCGCTGTCTAGTTACCAGGGCGGCCATGTCGAATATTTCAAGTACATGATCGATTTGCTGCGCGCGCGCGGCGGCGGTCACATCAAGGTTTTCGGCGGCGGCGGCGGCGTGATCGTGCCGAGCGAGATCGCCGAGCTGCATGCCTATGGCGTGACGCGCATCTTCAGCCCGGAAGACGGCCAGAAGATGGGACTGGTCGGCATGATCCTGTCGATGATCGAGGCGTGCGACATCGACCTCGCGGCCACGCCGCCGACCTCGCTCGATGCGTTGATCGGCGCGGCCGGCACGCGCAAACACGGCAGCATGGCGCAGCACACCGATCGCGGCATCGACATCGCCGATTGCCAGCGCCCGCTCGCCCACTGGATCACTGCCCTGGAAAACGCGCGCATCGATCCGGCGTTGAAGCAGGAACTGCATCGCCGCGCAGCGACTGCCGTCGTGCCCGTGCTCGGCATTACCGGCACCGGCGGCGCCGGCAAGTCGTCGCTGACCGACGAGCTGATCCGGCGTCTGCGCCTGGATCAGCAGGATCGGCTGAACATCGCCTTGATCTCGATCGATCCGTCGCGCCGCAAGTCGGGTGGCGCGTTGCTGGGCGACCGGATCCGGATGAATGCGATCGAACCCTGGCAAGCCACGACCGACACCCGCGCACCTGACCAGGCAGACCAGCCGGCGACCGATGCGACTCGCCGCAGCCGGGTCTTCATGCGCTCGCTGGCCACCCGTGACGCCGGCTCCGAAATCTCGCAGGCGCTGCCGGACGTGATCGCCGCCTGCAAGGTCGCCGGGTTCGATCTGGTGATCGTCGAGACCTCCGGCATCGGCCAGGGCGACGCCGCCATCGTCGCGCATGTGGACCTGAGCTTGTATGTGATGACGCCGGAATTCGGCGCTGCCTCGCAACTGGAAAAAATCGACATGCTGGATTTTGCCGATTTCGTGGCAATCAACAAGTTCGATCGCAAGGGCGCGCAGGATGCGCTGCGCGACGTGGCCAAGCAGGTGCAGCGCAACCGCGAACAGTGGAACGTCCGGCCGGAGGACATGCCGGTGTTCGGCACCCAGGCGTCGCGCTTCAATGACGATGGCGTGACCGCGCTCTACCAGGGTTTGCTGGCGGCATTGCAGGAACGCGGCTTGCCGGTCCAGGCCGGTCGCTTGCCGGCGGTGTCGATCAAGTTTTCGAGCGGGCGCAATGCGATCGTGCCACCGGCGCGCGGACGCTATCTGGCCGAGATCGCCGACACGATGCGCGCTTATCACCGTTTCACGCTGCGCCAGGCACGGTCGGCGCGCGAGCGGCAGCAATTGCAGGCGGCACGGCGCATGCTGGCCGAGGCTGGCAGCATTGCCGACCAGCCCGCTCTCGACGGCCTGATCGGCCAGCGTGACGACGCGCTCGATGCAGGGCCGAAACGCCTGCTCGCAGATTGGCCGGCGCTGCAGCAATCCTATGCCGGCGACGCCCTGGTGACCACGGTCCGGCGCGGCGACGGCGTCGTCAGCCAGAGCACGCCGCTGGTCAGCACCACCTTGTCGGGTTCGACGATTCGCAAGGTTTCCCTGCCGCGCCATGCGGACCATGGCGACCTGCTGCGCTGGCTGATGCTGGACAACCTGCCAGGCCATTTCCCGTTCACCGCCGGCGTGTTCCCGTTCAAGCGCGAGAATGAAGACCCGACCCGCATGTTTGCCGGCGAAGGCGATCCGTTTCGCACCAACCGGCGCTTCAAGCTGGTGTCGGAAGGCATGCCGGCCAAGCGGCTGTCGACCGCCTTCGATTCCGTCACCCTGTATGGCGCCGACCCGGCGCTGCGTCCTGATATTTATGGCAAGGTCGGTAACTCCGGCGTTTCGGTGGCGACCCTGGACGACATGAAGGTGCTCTACGACGGTTTCGCCTTGTGCGACCCCGCCACCTCGGTCTCGATGACCATCAACGGTCCCGCGCCGACGATCCTGGCGATGTTCATGAATACCGCGATCGACCAGCAGCTGGCAGGCTTTCAGGCCGAGCATGGCCGTGCGCCCACGGATGCGGAAGCGGCGGAGGTTCGCGCCTGGGTTTTGCAGAACGTGCGCGGCACGGTGCAGGCCGACATCCTGAAAGAGGATCAGGGGCAGAACACCTGTATTTTCTCGACCGAGTTTTCGTTGAAGGTCATGGGCGACATCCAGCAGTATTTCGTTGCCCATCAGGTGCGCAATTTTTATTCGGTGTCGATCTCCGGGTATCACATCGCCGAGGCGGGCGCCAATCCGATTTCGCAGCTCGCCTTCACGCTGTCGAACGGCTTTACGTTCGTCGAAGCCTACCTCGCGCGCGGCATGCGCATCGACGACTTTGCGCCCAACCTGTCGTTCTTTTTTTCCAATGGCATGGACCCGGAATACACGGTCCTGGGCCGTGTCGCCCGGCGCCTGTGGGCCATCACCTTGCGCGAAAAATACGGCGCCAACGAGCGCTCGCAGAAGCTGAAATATCACATCCAGACTTCGGGCCGTTCGCTGCATGCGCAGGAAATCGACTTCAACGACATCCGCACCACCCTGCAGGCGCTGATTGCCATCTACGACAACTGCAATTCCCTGCACACCAATGCATACGACGAAGCGATCACTACGCCAACCGACGAGTCGGTGCGGCGGGCGCTGGCGATCCAGCTGATCATCAATCGTGAATGGGGATTGGCAAAGAACGAAAATCCGAACCAGGGCAGCTTCATCATCGAGGAACTCACCGATCTGGTGGAAGAAGCGGTGCTGCAGGAGTTCGAGCGCATCGCCGAGCGGGGTGGCGTGCTGGGGGCGATGGAGACCGGGTACCAGCGCGGCCGGATCCAGGAAGAGTCGATGCTGTATGAGCACAAGAAGCATGACGGCAGCCTGCCGATCATCGGCGTGAACACCTTTCGCAATCCGAAGGGTTCGCAAGTGCCGCAGACGATCGAACTGGCGCGCTCGACCGAGGGCGAGAAGCAGTCGCAGTTGCAGCGACTTGCCGATTTCCATGCACTGCATGCTGCCGCGGCGCCCGCGATGCTGGCTGCGTTGCAGCAGACGGTGATCGATGATGGGAATGTGTTTGCTTGCCTGATGGACGCAGTGCGGGTGTGTTCGCTGGGGCAGATCACGGAGGCGTTGTTTGCGGTGGGGGGGCAGTATCGCAGGAGTATGTAGGCAGGCGTTGCAGAGCAATTGGCGTCAGAGTCAAATTTGCAGCCTCATTGCGAGTAATTGGGGGCAGAGTCAAATTTGCAGCCTCATCGCAATTTTGACTCTGACCCCGATTACGTCCTACGAAGTGGCTGCGCTTATCGGGGTTGCCGTTACTGGTGAATCTTCACCGCAACCCCAACTTTCACCCCCAACCCCAACTTTCACCCCCAACCCCAACTTCGCCGGTCTGGCCCGGCAAGGCCACTTACTTTTTTGCTTCGCCAAAAAAGTAAGCAAAAAAGGCGACCGCAAACCCGCTGCCCTTCGGGTTCCCGTCGAAGTAGACGCGCAAACGGGAAATGAAACCAACTCGCTGACGCTCAAACAAGTTTCATTTCTGATCCGTTTGTGCGCCTGCTTCGACGGCAGCGGCCAAGCGGATCTCACTTCAAAAACAACT
>JAYTLK010000211.1:0-6396 GCA_043729515.1 Herminiimonas sp. | reverse complement strand
GTACGCCCGCGGTCGCGTGGCAAGTCGCCGCCGTTGCCGGTTGCCTGGTGCTTGGCTGGGCAGTGTCTTATGGGTTGCGGCGTTTGATCCGTGGGCGCGAGGTCAATCAGCGCATGGTGCGGCTCGGCGTGGAGAGCTTTTCGCGCGTACTCTCGCCGGCCATTGCCTTGCTGCTGATCGCATTGGTCAAGCCGCTCCTGGCGCGCTTCCATCATGTCAATTTACTGCGGATCACCATTCCGCTGCTGGCGTCGTTTGCCTTGATCCGCCTCGCGTTTTACATCCTGCGGCGAATCTTTGCCCGCGGCAGGGAAGCGGGCACGCTCTTGCTGGCCTTCGAGCGTACCTTTGCGCTGCTCGTGTGGTTGGGCGTGGCGTTGTACATCACCGGATTGTGGCCGGACCTGATCCATTACATGGACGACATGATCGTACCGATCGGCCGTCACAAGATCACGTTGCTGACGATCGTGCAGGCAGTGGGCTCGGTCGTGATGACATTGGTGCTGGCATTGTGGCTTGGTGCGTTGCTCGAAGAGCGATTGATGCACCTGACCGGCATGCATTCTTCCCTGCGCACCGTGGTCGCGCGCCTGGGCCGGGCATTGCTGGTGGTGGTGGCGGTGCTGCTCAGCCTGTCGCTGGTGGGCATCGACCTGACGGTGCTCTCGGTATTCGGTGGCGCGCTCGGCGTCGGCATCGGACTGGGTTTGCAGAAGATCATCGGCAGCTACGTATCTGGTTTCGTGATCCTGCTCGAACGCAGTCTGGCCATCGGCGACATGGTTACCGTAGACAAGTTCTATGGGCGTGTCACCAACATCAACACCCGCTATACCGTGATTCGCAGCCTGGATGGCATCGAGACGGTGGTGCCGAACGACATGCTCATTTCCGGGCCAGTGCAAAATTATTCGCTGTCTGACCGGGTATTGCGCCTGGCCTCGCGCGTCACGATCGGCTATGACAGCGATCTCGAAGCCGTTCTCCAGTTACTCGAGCAGGCCGTGCTGAGCGTTGAACGCGTGTCGCGGGACTTGCCGCCGGCAGCGGTGTTGTTGGCCTTCGGTGCCGATGGGCTGGAGCTCGAAGTAGGGTTCTGGATCACAGATCCCGAGAACGGACGGACAAATATATTGTCGGATGCAAACAGGACAATATGGCAAGCATTGAAAACCAATAACGTACATATTCCTTCACCGCAACGTGAGGTCACGCTGCATCCGAAAACGGTATTGGAATTGCGTGAGCGGGGTGCCTCGGCGCCTTTGGAACAGTAGGTCTGCAATGTTCGCAACGTCGGACAACACCCGACAAGTCGCGTACAATTGCCCTCATATTGACGACGCAGTCACTTCAGTCGTTGACCGATAGTCGTTCTGGCCCGTTCATCCGGGTTTTTTCCATGGAGCAGGAATGAGTTTGAATGGTATGTTCGAGGCAGTTTTGCAATTTTTCGCAAATGGCCTGCTGAATGCAACAGGCTGGCAAGTGTTGATATTCACGCTAGTGGTGACGCACATCACGATTGCCAGCGTCACGATTTTTCTGCATCGCTGCCAGGCGCATCGCGCTCTGGATCTGCATGCGATCCCGAGCCATTTTTTCCGGTTCTGGTTGTGGCTGACGACCGGCATGGTTACGAAAGAATGGGCAGCCGTGCATCGCAAACATCACGCAAAATGCGAAACGGAAGAAGATCCACATAGCCCGGTGACCCGCGGAATCAAGAAAGTGTTGCTGGAAGGCTCCGAACTGTACCGCTATGAATCGAAAGTCCAGGAGACGATCGACAAATACGGTCATGGCACACCGGACGACTGGATCGAGCGCAATCTGTACACGAAATACAGCTGGCAGGGCGTGGCCCTGATGGCCATCATCGATATTTCCCTGTTCGGCGCAATCGGCCTGACAGTCTGGGCCGTGCAGATGCTGTGGATTCCGATCACGGCAGCAGGCATCATCAACGGCATCGGTCATTACTGGGGCTACCGGAATTATGATTGCGTCGATGCGTCGCGCAACATTCTCCCGTTCGGCATTTTGATCGGCGGAGAAGAGCTGCATAACAACCATCACACTTTCGGTACTTCGGCCAAGCTGTCTTCAAAGTGGTACGAGTTTGACATCGGCTGGATGTATATCCGGATCTTGGAGATCATGGGTCTGGCGACCGTCAAGAAAATCGCGCCGGCGCCGAAATTCGACCGCGAGAAAGTGGTCGCCGATCTGGAGACTCTGCAGTCAGTCATTGCCAACCGCTATGATGTGATGGCGAAATATGCAAAGTCTGTGCGTCATGCCTGGCATGAAGAGCTGGTGCACCTGAAGGATAAGCAGCAGCTGGAATCGGGTTTCCTGAAATCGTCGCGCAAGTTGCTGCAGCGGGAGCCGACAAAACTGGAAGCGCCGCAGCGGGCACAGTTGACCGAACTGTTCGCCCACAGCAAGGCGCTGCAGACGATGCATGAAATGCGGGTCGAGTTGGGCAGCATCTGGGAGCGCTCCCACGCTAGCCGGGACCAACTGCTGCACCAGTTGCAGGACTGGTGCAATCGTGCCGAGGCGTCTGGAATCCGCGCGTTGCAAGAGTTTTCCCTGCGACTGCGCAGCTACGCCTGAATCGACAGGTCGGCAGGTGTTGAATGGCCCGCTGGACGGGCCGTTTTTTCGCCCGCAAGTCGCGCGCCATGCCGGCATGAACGCCCGGGCGAAAAATAAAAGCCCGGCAGATGCAGGGCACCGGCCGGGCTGTCGATCACGTACGTATCGCGTGGTACCGGTTCAACCTCGAATCAGCCCAGGCAACACCTTACTTGATCTTTGTTTCCTTGTACTCGACATGCTTGCGCACTTTCGGGTCGAATTTCATGATCGACATTTTTTCCGGCGTGGTGCGTTTGTTCTTCGTGGTGGTGTAGAAGTGACCCGTGCCAGCGGTCGACTCCAGCTTGATTTTGTCGCGGCCTGATTTCGCCATGATGATTCCTTATGCTGGTGAAGAGCAGGGCGCCTGAGCCGACCCTGCAATTTCTAAAAAGTTAGACTTTTTCGCCACGGGCGCGCATGTCCTGCAAGACGACATCGATGCCGAGCTTGTCGATGACGCGCAGCCCGGCGTTCGATAACCGCAGCGATACCCAGCGATTTTCGGACTCGACGAAAATGCGACGGCTCTGCAGGTTCGGCAGGAAGCGACGCTTGGTTTTGTTGTTCGCATGGGAGACATTGTTGCCGACCATCGGCTTTTTCCCCGTTACTTGGCAGACACGTGCCATATGCCACTCCTCAAAGATTTCCGAAACTGGAAAAACCGAGACTATATCGAAAAAATCGAACTTTATCAATGACTTGCGAAAAACAATTGTGAAACGTTATATTCTTTAAATTTAACAATCAAGCGATATTGGTGTGTTTTACAGTTGACCATGCTCTGCGAACGAATGGCAGGCAGCGCCGGCGATGATCATGTGGTCGAGCACCCGGACATCAACCAGCATCAGCGCCTGTTGCAATGCCTTCGTCAGCAACAAGTCTGCCTGGCTCGGCGCCGCGCTCCCGGAGGGGTGGTTGTGCGACAGAATTACGCTGGCCGCGTTGTGGTGCAGGGCAGCCTTGACCACCTCGCGCGGATAGACGCTGGTCTGCGTCAGCGTTCCACGAAACATTTCCTCGGCAGCGATCAGGCGGTTGCGCACGTCCAGAAACAGGACCACGAACGATTCATGCGGCTGGCGGGCAAACGTCAGCTGCAGATAATTGCGCACCGCCGCCGGCGCGCACAGGCTTTCGCCTTCGCGCAAGCCGTCGCCAATGGCACGCTGAGCCAGCTCGAGCACTGCCTGGAGCTGGGCGAACTTCGCCGGCCCCAGGCCGTGGACCGCCGAAAAGTCTCCCAGGCTGGCACTGAACAGATTGTTGAGCGAGCCAAAGTGGTGAACCAGGTCGCGCGCCAGGTCGACCGCGCTTTTGCCGGTCACGCCCACGCGCAGGAACACTGCCAGCAATTCAGTGTCGGACAGGGCTTTTGGTCCGAGACGGATCAAGCGTTCGCGCGGCCGATGTTCGGCCGGCCAGTCGGTAATGGCCATGGTAATGGTGGCTTAGGTGGAGGTCGGTGCGCTTCGCGCGCAGGTGAAACCAGACGGTACCGTAGGCAATCAGGCACAGCGGAAAGGCGCGGCGTGGCGAACCGGCATAAAATGCGACGTTAGCACAGCAACGGATGTTCCAATGTCAAATCTACCACTGCCTACCGTCGTCGAAGGCGCGTACCTGACCCTGCATTATCGGCTGGCGACAGACGACGGCCAGGATATCGTGACGACCTTCAATGACCGTCCTGCCACCTTGCAACTGGGCCAGGGCCAGCTTGCGCCGCTGCTCGAGCGATGCCTGATCGGACTTGAAGAAGGTGCGACCCGCACCTTCGCTCTCGGCGCCGACGCCGCCTTCGGCCAACGCAATCCCGAACTGGTGCAGCGGGTCTCGCGCGCCATGCTTGCCGAGAATTCGCAGCTGGGCGAAGAATACGCGATTGGCGACCTGGTCGAATTCGCGGCGCCGTCCGGTGGACGTTTTGCCGGCGTGTTGCGTGAGATCGATGTCGATGGTGCGCTGTTCGACTTCAATCATCCGTTGGCCGGACAGCCGGTGCAGTTCACCGTGCAGATCATCGGCATCCTGTAGGCGGCCGAGCCGCTGAGGTCACCGGTTACTGGAGCATCTCCGAATACCGAGCAAGAAAAGGAAACGATCAGGTATGGACAGCCAGACATCAGATAAGGAAATCCTGCTGGCGCAGCCACGTGGTTTTTGCGCCGGCGTCGATCGCGCCATCGAGATCGTCGAACGGGCGCTGGTGCAATTTGGTGCGCCCATCTACGTGCGGCATGAAATCGTGCACAACGCCTATGTGGTCGCCGACCTGCGGGCAAAGGGTGCGATCTTCATCGAGGAACTGGCTGATGTCCCGGCCGGCAACACGGTGATTTTCTCGGCGCATGGTGTTTCGCGGGCAATCCAGCGCGAAGCCGAACAACGTGGCTTGCGTGTCTTCGACGCCACTTGTCCGCTGGTGACCAAGGTGCATGTGGAAGTAGCGAAGATGCGCCGCGAGGATCGGGACATCGTCATGATCGGCCATGACGGCCATCCGGAAGTCGAAGGCACGATGGGCCAGGCTGAAGCTGGCATGCATCTGGTCGAGACGGTCGAGGATGTGGCCCGTCTGCAGGTGCACGATCCGGCTTTGCTGGCCTATGTAACCCAGACCACGCTCTCGGTCGACGATACGGCCGACATCATCGCTGCCCTCAAGCGGCGTTTCCCGTTGATCTCCGAGCCCAAGAAAGGCGATATCTGCTACGCGACGACGAATCGCCAGGAAGCGGTGAAATTCATGGCGCCGCAGGTCGATGTCGTCATCGTCGTCGGCAGTCCGAACAGTTCGAATTCAAACCGGTTGCGCGAAGTCGCTGAAAAAAAGGGGACCGCTGCTTACATGGTCGACAACGCATCGCAGATCGAGCCGGCCTGGCTGGCCGGCTGCCAGCGCATCGGTGTCACTGCAGGCGCGTCGGCACCCGAGGTGCTGGTGCAGGCGGTGATCGATCGTCTAAAGGGACTGGGTGCGCGAAGCGTGCGCATCCTCGACGGCGCGCAGGAGCATGTCACCTTTCCGCTGCCTAGAGGGCTGACTGCGGGGCTGACGGCCGGGCTGACTGCGGGGCAAACTGCGGGGCTGCCGGTCGCGGGTACACGCGATACGCCGGCAGTGCCGGTGCCAGTGGCTGGCCCGACCACGGACGCGGCGGCCGGCTGAACCCACTTCGGTCGCGTGAGCGCAAAATCAGCCCGGGTACTGCGAAAAAATAGGCAAACGCGTAAAAAAACAGTTGGGTATAATCCGGCGGCCCGCGCGCAGGACTGACTGCGGGAATGCTTATTGCTGGAGAATCCCGACCAGCCGCGCATGCGGCACGGTCCCGTCGACCACAGAAAGACCCCAGCATGGATACCTTCATTCAACAGATCATCAATGGCCTGGTCTTGGGCAGCATGTATGCCCTGATCGCGCTTGGCTACACGATGGTCTATGGCGTCCTGAATCTGATCAATTTCGCCCATGGCGATGTGCTGATGATCGGTGCGATGGCCGGCGTCACGATTCTCAAGATCGTGCAGGCCGTGGCGCCGGACCTGCCCGGCGTCGTCAAGCTGATGATCGCCATCCTTGGCGCCATTCCGGTGTGCATCGGCGTGAACCTGATCATCGAGCGCGTCGCTTACCGGCGGCTGCGCAATGCACCGCGCCTGGCGCCGCTGATCACCGCCATCGGCGTGTCGATCCTGTTGCAGACCTTCGCGATGATGATCTGGGGCCGCAGCCCG
>JAYTLK010000210.1:0-10027 GCA_043729515.1 Herminiimonas sp. | reverse complement strand
GCCAATGCCGCCATCAGCGCGGAAAACGGCGCCGTCATTGCCAACACGGGCGTCATCTCGACCGGCGCTGGCGCGATCGTGATCGATCCCGGCCCCAGTGCCCGCCATGGCGTCATGTTACGTGCCGCTATTGCGCGTCTGACTCCCGAGCCGGTACGCTGGGTCATCCTGAGCCATGCCCATCCTGAAAACGTGCTCGCCGCCAGCGCCTTCCCGGACGCTGAAGTGATTGCCTCGGCGCCGGCGACCGCGCTGATGGCGAGCCGCTGCACTGTCTGCCTGACCCGCCTGACCGAACAGCTCGGCGCTGCTGCCATGTACGGCACGCGCATCCATCTGCCCCAGCGACGCGTGTCCAATGGCGAGCAATTGGTCCTCGGTAAGCGCACACTGCGCTTCCTGGTCTTTGCCCACGCCCATACACCAGGCGATCTGGCGATCGTCTTGCCCGAGGCCGGCATCCTGTTTGCCGGCGGCCTGGCCAACGATGCCCGGGTGCCGGACATGCGCGACGCCGCACTGTCTGGCTGGATCGCGGCCCTGGAGACATTGGAGCAGGGGCGTTACGCCAGCGTCATGCCGGGCCATGGGCCGGGAACCGAACCCGGTGTGCTCGCGCGCTTCGGCGCCTATCTCAAGGACCTGCGGGCTGCCTGCGATGCCGACCTCGCCCGCCATGGCGACGCCGCCACCAGCGGCGCGCGCCTGAGTTTGCCGGCCTATGGCAGTTGGGTCGAGTACGACACACAGCATCGCTTCAACGTCGCCCGTGCCTACCGCGAACGGGAGGATGCGCAGCTGATGGGTCAGTGAAGGGCGATCGGCGGGACGCAATTGGAAGCGGTATGACGCCCACTGCACGTAAAATATTGTTAATGCCGTTCAAGAATGTCGTTTTGCAGTGCGCTCCCCAGAAATGGGGATAGGTCTGCCCGCAGATTGACGATACCCTGTGGAAACTATTCAGCTAAGCTGTCTTGCTTTCTTCCAGTTTGTCGAAGGTCGGCCCCCCAAGCGTCGCGGCATCCGCGCTGTCTTGCCGGTTCATTCTTCCGGTACTCCCGAGCGCCCATGTCCCAGCTTTTCGCGATGACGCGCTTATTGCGCGAGCTCCGCCGCTTCCTGTTTCGCCGCTCCAGCCGTTTTGCGCTGCTGTTCTGGCCGGTGTCGTGCTGCGTGTTCTCGGTGCTGATGTGGAGCGCCCTCGAATCAAAGATCGGCGCCGAAAAACAAGCCGCCGATGCGCGTTTGCTGCGCGAGGCCGGCCTGTCGACCCGCGCCGGCGCTGCACTCGTTGAGCTGCGTCTGCATCAACTGGACCAGGCATCCGGGCAACCGGCTCAAGACACCGGGCCGGCGCAGGCGCCCGAGAGTCGTGCCGGGTTGCGCCGCGCCGCGCCGCACATTGTTGCCGAGGTGATCGAAGCAATCGGCCTCGGCAAGGAAGACGCATTCCTGCTCCTAGGACCAGACGGCATGCCCCTCGCAAGCAGCCGTGGCGCCCTTTTAGCGGCTCCGGGCTCAGCCCATCGCGACGTCGAGGCCGCTTCGGCGCAGGCCTGGCCAGGAATACAAGGCGTGCGCCGGCTCTCGGGCAAGACCGTTTCGGCCGATCGCCGACCGCGCGTGGCCGGTTGGCAGCGCCTGCCGGCATTCGGAGTCGTCTCCATCGTCGCCATCGACGAGGCGAATGCACTGGCGCCGTATCGCCAGGCCTGGAAGATCGAGCGCGATCATGCACTTGGTTTGACAATCGCCCTGTGCCTGTTCGCCATCCTGGCAACCTGGTTGACGGCACGCGTGCAATGGCGCAGCCGTGTCGACCATGAGGTCAGCACCACTTATCGGATCGCGACCGAAGGCAGCAATGAAGGCTTCTACATGATGCGGCCGATTCATGACCGGCACGGCGTCATCGTCGATTGGGAAGTCAATGACTGCAACGAGGTCGGCGCGTCCTTTCTCGGCCCTCGGCGAGCGGCGTTGCTGGGCTCACGGCTGTCGACGTTTTACAGTGGTGCGATCCTTGACGCCGTCATGCGGGTATACCAGACTGCGATCGACAAGGGCGTCTTCGATGATGAATACGAAGTCCCGTCCGGCAGCCCGCTGGCGCTGCGCTGGATGCACCGCCGTCTGGTGCATCTCGACACCGGGGTGGCGGTCACGCTGCGCGACATCAGCGAATCAAAAGCCCACGAGCATGACCTGATCCGGTTGGGCAACGAGGACGCGCTGACGACCCTGCCGAACCGGCACTGGATGATGCATTTTCTGCCGATGGCGCTGGCGCGGGCGGTGGCCGCGCAAAGTCGCCTGGCCTTGCTGTTCATTGATCTGGATGGATTCAAGATCATCAACGACAGTTGCGGCCATGCCGTGGGCGACCAGTTGCTGCAGGCCGTCGCCCTGCGCATCAAGGCATTGCTGCGTCCCAGTGATCAGGTGGTGCGCATCGGCGGCGACGAATTCCTGATCATCATCGAACATGTCGGCGAAGACGCGGCCGTCGCACCGGTGGCGCAGCGGGTCATCGATATCGTCAGCGCACCGTACGAACTGGCGCACGGCCCGCACGTGGTGGGCGCATCGATCGGCATCAGCATCTTTCCGCGCGACGGCGCCGACAGTGGAGAACTGCTGCGCCATGCCGATATCGCGATGTATGCCGCCAAGGCATCGGGCAAGGGCCGTTATCGTTTTTATGAAGTCGAACTCCATGCCGACCTGGCGCAACGCGCCAGCACCGAAGAAGCATTGCGCTCAGCCATCGCGCAGGGCGCCTTTACCACCATGTACCAGCCGCGCATCGAGACCGGTACCGGCAACATCGTCGGCCTGCAGGCACTGGTACGCTGGCGTCGTGACGATGGCGACCTTGCGATGCCGGCGGAATTTCTCGAACTGGCCGAGGAAACCGGCCTCATCATGCGGCTCGGCGAACTGGTGCTCGACCAGGTCTGCACGCAGCTGGCGCATTGGCGCGCACAACAACTGCCGCTGGTGCCGGTGTCGATCAATCTGTCGCCGCGTCAGTTCAGCAGCCGTTTCGTGGCGATCGTGCGCGATGCGCTCGCACGCCATGAAATCGACGCCAGCCTGCTGGCCTTCGAGGTCAGCGAAGCCTGCATCATCGGCGCCGACGACCGCATTGCTCCGGAATTGCATTCGCTGCATGCGCTGGGTGTCGAAGTCCTGGTCGACCATTTCAGCGTCAGTCATCGCAGCCTCGCGACTCTGCGTGGCTGCGGAATTCGAACCCTCAAGGTCGATCGCTCGCTGACTGCGCAGCTGGGAGAGCTGCGCCAGGGCGATGTCTTTTATCAGGCAATCCTGTCGACCGCCCATGCCATGGGACTGGTGATAGTCGCCGAGGGCGTGGAAACGGATGCGCAGTTCGGCTGGCTGCGTTCGCATCGGTGCGACCAGGTCACCGGATTCTTGATCGCCCAACCGATGCAGGCGCCGGCCGTGCCGGCATTGCTGCTGTCGGGATGGCGCATGCTGGCCCAGCCGCTGTCGGCTTGATCCAGGAGAAGCGCCCTCCGGGCGTGCTCACCTGTCTTGTTCGATTGACCGTGCGTCCTGTCGCCTGGTCGGTAACGGAGGCAGGTTGGCAATCTGAATTTCCATTCAATTTCGGCACGCCGCTTCGGTGTCCTGGAAAGACATTCCTGCCGCATCGTTGCGCGACGGCGCCACATCGACGGCTGCGGATTTTCAACGATGGCAAAAAAATAACGCCATGTACGCTCAAACGAAGTCGTGCGCCCTGGTGCGATCTTCCGTGCGTGGCGGGCATGGTTGGTGGGGCATTTTTGAATAAGCGGGTCAGGTAAAACAGATAAATTCTCGTGACGGCAATCAACTGCGCCAAGTCAACTTTTCATTACAGACAACCGGTCCTGCATCGCGTGTGACGCGTTGCATGGCAGGTCTGAAGCAGAGCGCCGGCCAGCGAGACCGTCATGACACACCATTCATCATTTCCTGTTTCTGCAAGACCTGCGTCTGCCGGCTTCGCCCTGTTCGAAGTGCTGATCTGCATTCTGGTTCTTACCGTCGGCATGATCGGCGCTGCGATGATGCAGTTGCACGCCAGCCGCACGACCGAGCAATCCAGCGTGCACGATACGGCCTTGGCGCTGGCAAGCCAGATCGCCGATGAATTGCGGGCCAACGATGAGCAGGCCCGGCTTCTCGCAGGCAATCCATTCCTGCAATTCAGATATCCGGCCTCGCCTTCAGGCAATTCCACCACCGACTGCTATAGCCAGGATTGCAATACCCAGCAGTTGGCCGAGCAAAGCATGCGCGACTGGACCAAGCGTGCCGAGCTGGTGCTGCGCAATGGCGGCAAGATCGAAATCTGCCGCGACCCCGCCATGGTTGCCGGATCCGGCGCACCGCTCGACTGGTGTCCCGGTTCAGGAAGCACGGATGTCAATATTCCCGTGTCGGTGAAGATCGGCTGGCAGGAACGCGACGCCGATGGCCGCGACGTCGCCGACCAGTCACCGCGCCTGGCGGTCCTGGTGTCACCGTTCTCCCAATGAAGTCCGGCCTACTCCGTGCACGCCCGTCGACCTGCCCGGCATGCCGGCCCCGTCAGGCCGGCCTGACTCTGGTCGAGCTGATGATTTCCCTGGTATTGGGCATGCTGGTGGTGGCCGCGGCCATCCTCTTGCTCTTGTCCAGCAAATCGAGTTTCACGATCGAGGACGATACTTCGCGCCTGCTCGACGCTGGCCGCTTCGCGATCGAAAACATCAGCCGCTCGGTGCGCCAGACCGGGTATGAAGCACTGGGCGGCGAGACCGTGCCGATCGTCAGCCAGCCCACGGATGCGCCGAACATCCGCGGCTTCGACGATGCCACCCTGGCAGCCAGCGGCGGCCTGCCGCCGACCCCGATTCCTGAGCCGGGCCATCACAGCGACATCCTGCAGCTGCGTTATTTCGGCAACCCCGATGGCAGCATCGTCAATTGTGCCGGCATCCAGGTGCCGGAAGTCTTCTCGGTGGCTGACACGTACGACAAACGTGGCTGGAGCACTTATTTCGTGCGGCAGGTACCGGGCGGCGAACCGGAATTGGCATGTCGTTACAGGGATACCGGCAATCAGGTGCAATCGGTTGCCCTCGCAAGCGGCGTGGAATCCTTCCAGGTTCTCTACGGGATCGACCGCAATGACGATGGCATACCCGACCGCTTCCTCTCGGCAACCGAGCTGGACCAGGATCTGCTGGCAGGCCTGCCGGATACACGCGATTCGCTCTGGAAAAAAGTCGTGGCCGTGAAAGTGGCGTTGCTGCTGCGTGGCGCACGCACCCAACGGGCCGATGCGCCGAACATCACCTACGATCTTTTCGGGGCCAATTACACCATTGGGGCAGACCTCGGCACCCGATTCCACGAAGACGATCCGAGTCTCCCGGCTGACGAACGCAGCCGCACCCGCAAGGTATTTTCAACCACCATCCAGCTGCGCAATCGCGCCGCTGGCGCCAACGTGGCGGCGCTGCCATGATCGCCCGACACAGCGCGCGTGGGCGCGAGCGCGGGGTGACCCTGGTGGTGGTCCTGGTGCTGCTGATCGCCGCGGCATTTCTCGGCGTATCGGCTGCGGTCATCGCCCTGCAGACAGAAAAGGCATCGCGCGGCGATCGCGACCGCCAGATCGCCTTTCAGGCTGCCGAAGCCGCCTTGATCGATGCCCAGCGCGACATCGACACTGCCGGCACCTCGCCGAATGCGCGCCAACTGACCATGGCTGCCGACACTGCGCTCGGCTTTCCGCCGACCGAGCAGACGATTTTATGCCCCGCCAGCCCGCCCAGGGACCCTGGTCACGGTTTGTGCAGGCGGCCGATCGATGGCGCCCAATCCAGCTGGCCTAAAGACACCGACCTGTCCGATGCGTCGATCAGCGTCGAATACGGCCAGTTCACCGGACAGCAATTTCCCGGTCCAAAGGCGGGGCTTCCGGCCCGACCGCCGCGCTACGTGATCGAACTGATGCCCTACGTACAGCCAGGGCACAACGTGCAGACGCAGTCGTTCGCCTATCGCATCTCGGCGATCGGCTTCGGCACCAGTGCGGATACGCAGGTCGTCCTTCAAGCGTTTTATCGGAAGGAACAATAATCATGTCGATTTTTTCTCATGCCGCCACGTTTTGGCAACATCGCACCAGCGGCCGCCTGCCGCCCCGCAATGCTGGCATGCAGTCCTGGGCACTGTGCGCGGTACTGTGCGGCTCGCTCTGCACTGCGCCGCAGGCGAGCGCCGAACCGCCCGTGGTCGATCTGCCTGATGCAGGCATTTCAAGCATGACCGCGCATCCGAATCTGGTGCTCGACATCTCGAATGAATTCCCGGACATCGGCAGCGCCTATATCCGCCAGGTGTACGTGCCGTCGCGAGCCTACATCGGTTATTTCGACACCAACCGTTGCTATTCCTATGTCGGCAGATCGACCTATCGCAATGGCGCATACGACAACCGCAATGACGATTCGCGTTACTTCACCGAGGCCGGAATGGCCGACGCGTTGCACCGTTGCAGCGGCAAGTTCAGCGGCAACTTCATGAACTGGGCCAGCTCATCGGTCATCGATGTGTTCCGTCTGGCGATGGCCGGCGGCGATCGGGTGATCGACGAGGTCGGCAGGACGATCCTGCAACGCGCGAATCTGCCGCTGCTGTATCCCTCGCGCGTCTACGACTTTCCGCCGGTCGTGCTCAACGGCAATGAAGGCGTGCGTTCGTCGGACGTCACACCGTTTTCGGTGCCGGTACTGCACATGGTGTCCTGCAAAAACCGGATCCAGTTCACGGTCAACGAACCGGCGCCGCCCACCAATACACCCGAGTTCGAGAGTGGCAGGCCCTGCGATGCGCAGTTCAGCCCCGACAAGACGCTGGGCGAATTCGTGGTGCGGGTCGAAGTCTGCAGTACCGCCAGCGGCGCGCGTCGCCCGGACCTGTGCCACCGATACGGCGCGCACTACAAACCCGAAGGTGAAATCCAGCGCAATGCCGAGCGGATGCATTTTGCGGTCTTCAGCTATCTCAACGACAGCGATGCCCGCCGTTATGGTGGCGTCCTGCGCGCACCGATGAAATATGTCGGGCTCAACCGCTTCGATGACGTGACCATGGAAAAGTCAGCCAACCCGCGGGCGGAATGGGATGCCAATACCGGGATTTTCAAGAAAGATCCTGACCCGGACGGAACCAGGATCAGCGGCGTGATCAACTTCCTGACCAAGTTCGGTCGCAGTGGCGACTATCGCCGGGATGATCCGGTCGCCGAATTGTTCTATGAAAGCATTCGTTACCTGCAGGGCCTGCAGCCGACACCCGAAGCCATTTCCAATCTCACGCCGGAATTCCGGGATGGCTTCCCGGTCGCGACCACCTGGACCGATCCGATTCGCGCCAGCTGCCAGAAAAACACGGTGCTGCTGATTGCAGACGCCAACACGCATCACGAGTTCTACATTCCGGGCAATACCCGCTACGGCCTGGAGCATGGGCCCGGCTCGAACGTCATCGACGGTCCGCGACCGATCGATGCCACCTCGAATCCACCGCTCGACATCATGGCATTCACGCACCGGGTCGGCGTGATGGAAACCACCACGCATGGCGCCGACAACAAAACCCGGCCGCGACTGGCAAACCTGGAAACCCAGTACACCGGTGACTTCCAATTCGGCGGCTTCGAAGGCAATTATTACCTTGCCGGCACCGCGTATTGGGCCAATACAAGCAAACTGCGCACGGACTCGCGCAAAGGGATCAACGCACAGACCTACATCATCGACGTCGACGAGGGCGGCAGTGGCGTGATTTCGGAAGATCCCGCGGCCCGGCCGCTGACGCCGATCCGTGACAGCCAGTTGTATCTGGCCGCAAAATACGGCGCCTTCCAGCCGGAAGCCAATCCAGCGATTCCGCATGATCCGACCGATCCGTTCTGGCCGGTTCCGACTGCCGGCAGCCCACGGTCGTCTGCCGGTTGCTTCGGCTATCTCTGGGACCCGAGCGGCGCTTGCGATCCGCCGAATTATTTTCTGGGCAGCGACGGCACCCGTTTCTCGCAGGCCGTCAAGAACGTGTTTGCTTTGTTGCAGAATCCGGGTGAAGCCGTGACCCAGGCTGGCGCATCGAGCTCGGTCGTCACGCAGGGTGCCCGGCAATACATTTATCAAGGCAAGTTCATGACGCCTGGCTGGAGCGGTGACGTCCGGCGCCTGCCGGTCGCCTATGATCCGGCCGGCGGCCTGACGATCAGTGCGGCAGCGGCGGAAACCCCGACGATCGCATTGAGGGAACCCGACTGGCCTGCCTCGGGTGGCGCCGTCATCCCACCCCGCAAGATCTACACGTACAACAGCGTGGCCACACAGACCGCGAATTCCACCATTCCATTCGACTGGGACGCATTGCCTGACGCCCAAAAAGCGATCCTGAACGGCAGCGATGGCCTGGGCGCCGCGCGCTTGCATTATCTGCGTGGTTCGACAAACAACGAGCGCAATCCGATTGATGGCACCGGACAGTTCCGTGCGCGGCCAAAAAATGCTGCCGGCGCCACCAACATCCTCGGCGATATCGTCCACAGCAGTCCGGTGTATGTCGGCGCGCCTGCGCCGCATGTGCAGGGCGCAGGCTACCAGGCATTTTTCAGCGAACATGCCTCCCGTGCCCCGGCAGTCTACGTCGGCGCCAACGATGGAATGCTGCATGCTTTCGACCCCGACCTGACCAAGGAATATTTTGCCTACGTACCAAAAATGGTGTTTCCATCCCTGCCGGCATTGACGCAAATCGATTATGTCCATCAGCCCTATGTCGATGGCAGCATTTCGGTGGCGGAGGCCAGGGTTGGAAACCAGTGGAAGTCAGTGCTGGCATCTGCCATGGGCGGCGGCGCGCAGGGCGTGTTTGCCTTGGACGTGACCAACCCGCAAAATTTCAGTGCCACCAGCGGCGCATTATGGGAGTTCACCGATGCCGACGATGCCGACATGGGCAATGTCTTTGGCGCACCGTTGATCGCAAAATTCCGCATACGCGGCGGCCCGATACCGGCATACGCTTATTTCGTCGTGGTTTCAAGCGGCGTCAATAATTACAAGGCAGATGGCGCAGTTGGCAGTGCTCCAGGTGGCGCGTTGTTCCTGCTGTCGTTGGACAAGACTGCGGGTACGCCATGGCAGCGCAACAGCAATTATTGGAAGTTTCCAATTCTAAACAGCGACGTCAATGGATCGCGGCAGGCAGGGCTGAGCCCGCCGGCCCTGGCCACCAGCAATGACGGCACGGTGACCAAGGCCTACGCCGGCGATCTGCAAGGGCAGCTGTGGCGTTTCGATTTTGCAACCAACGCTCCACTGGCATCGACCACGGCCCACAAGTTGTTCACGGCCCGCGACGCCGGTGGCAACCGGCAATCGATCACCACCCCACCAGCCCTGGTGTTCGCGCCGGAGCGCGGGTACGTTGTCCTTTTCGGTACCGGAAAATATCTGGAAAGTAACGACGTGCGCTCTGCAGTCCAGGATTCCATGTACGGCATCTTTGACAATCTGGACCCTCGTCACGTCGTCGTCGGTCGCAGTGCGCTGGCAAAGCGCACGCTGACCGGCAACGCAGGCGCCGCAGAACTGAGCTTGAGCGGTGACGGTTTTTCGTATTCCGGGACCGCTGCAAAACACGGTTGGTATTTCGACTTCGCCAATGCCACAGCCACCGGCGAGCGCGTGGTCACGCCACCGCAGCTCGGATTTGGCCAAGTCATCTTCAACAGCTTGCTGCCGGTGCCTGCCGTCGAATCCTGCCCGACGAACAGCGGCGGACGCTCGTATTCCATCAACACGCTGACCGGCCTGGCCGGCGACAGCGGCAGCGGCAGCATGACCGGCAAGCTGTCCAATGTCGGCATCCTGAGCGCGCCGATCATCTTCAGCACGCGTGCTGCCCAGGAGACGCCGGCGAAGCCGAATGCAGTCGGCAG
>JAYTLK010000209.1:0-15252 GCA_043729515.1 Herminiimonas sp. | reverse complement strand
TGGAGTTCAAAAAGAGCAGGAATCTTTTGGTGTACGAGGGCGTGACGCAGCGGGAAGCTTCAAAAAAAGAGCGCGAAAAGCTGAACGAACTTTCGCCTGATGAATCGCAAAGCTGGTTTGATGTAAGCACCTATGTCAAGGCTGTTTTTAAAAACGAGCGGCTCGTTGACTACACGATTAATATCGTCGAGTCTTTTTAGAAAGGTGCGTTAGCGCAGATGCTCGAATACATTTGCCTGAAAGGGAGCCTTCCGACAATCGCTATGGAAGCGCCGATCAATTTTAAATAGGGCAGAGTGAGTATCACCGCTACGACAAGCCAACCATGCCCGTGTTCCAGGAATTGATCTGCGTCTCCTTGATACGATCATCCGACGCGCCATGCTGAAACTGGCAAGAGAACCGCTGCGTTTTGCAGGCTGGCGGACACTTCGCAAAAAAATTTCCACGCTTGGACTAGTAGCCTGCAAGGCGATGTGCACGGCTTGACGATTCAATCGGCAGACTCCGCGCTTATCAATCTCTGCGCAGAGTCCGGATCCGGGGCACCAGATACGCACAAACGCCTAAGGCTTGCCCTGCTGCCAGACGAGGTAAGGATTCAAGGCTGCCCCTTGCCACCACTGTCGTTCAGGTCCCAGCTTGAAAAGGGCAAAATGCAGATGTGGCGCGTCAGGTGATGCATTACCTGTGCTGCCTACATATCCAAGCACCTGGCCCTTGCGCACCGGGGTTCCCTCGATCATGCCGTCGGCATACCTGTCGAGGTGTGCGTAGTAGTAGGTGTAGCGGCTGGTCAGGTCGAACTGGTACAAAGTGATGCCGCCAGCCTTGCTCAAAAACAGCTTGGCAATGCGGCCATCGTCTACCGCCAGCACCGGGGTACCGCGTGGTGCCATGATGTCGATCGCATCATGCGGGACGCCCCCGGCCCGGGCTTGCGTAAAAGTGTCCTTGAGTTGCGGCGCTGTTGTCCCCTGTAACGGGATGGTCAGGGCGCGCAACCGCAATGCGGTGATGTCTGGCTCATTGACAAGCGACGCGGGTGGCACGGCCATCGGCGGCAGAGCTCGGGTCGCAGCGGAAGAAGTCGCCTTTTGCCGCATCACTTCAGATCGACCTAGCGTCCATGCACCCACCGATGCAATCAGTGCGCAAATGCCGATGAAAAAATTCCTGATGGGAGCGGACACCAACTGCCTCAGGATTTGACGTCAACCTTGAAGCCGGCCTTGACCAGCGTAGCCAGGCGTTCAGCATCCCAATTCGTCAGGTGGATGCAGCCATTGGTTTCCGAATGTCCCACGTTCGCGGGTGAAGGCGTGCCATGAATGCCCCAGTGCGGTTTGGTCAGTCCCAGCCACATGCTGCCGACGGGGTTGTTCGGTCCCGCAGCGATGTCAACTTTCTGTGCATCTTTTGGCGCATTTTTAAGCAACACAGGGTTGTAGGTGTAGGTCGGGTTCTTGATTTCGTTCTTGATCGCCATGGTGCCAAGCGGCAGTGGATCATTTTTTTCGTTACCGATGCTGATCGGAAATGCTGCTACAGGCCGTCGCTGGCTATCCAGCACGTAAAGCACGCGTTCCGATTTGTCGATTCGAATCGAGGTGGCCTTCACTGGTGTCGTGTTCTCCAGAACGTTCGGGACCACGATTTCCTTACCACCTTCGATCTTCCGGCCAGCGTTGAGCTGTTTCAAGTAGGCAATGCTCGTGTGAAATTTCTCGGCCAGCGCTTCGTCCGCTGATTCGTACACCAGGGCTTTCATTTTTGCGCGCTCCTCCATGGCCGCGGGTGTAGCCTCGAAAGGTCCCGCCAAGTCTTTTTCAGTCACTGCGTAACGCGTCAGCAATGGGGCGCTCCCCTCACGCAAGGAAGCCCAGGTTTCCGAAGTCACCGTACCCGTGACTTGCAAGCCCCGTGCCGTCTGGTACGCCTTGACGATGCGCTGCATGTTCGACGCAAAGCGGCCGTCGATTTCCCCACACGAAAACCATGCCCTGTCCAGCAGAATTTGGGCTCGCGCCACGGCAGGTCCTTTGTTGCCGTTACGCAGCAAGGGGCTGTCGGTCGCACTGTTGAAGACATCGAAGTCGATCGCTTTGCCAGCGGATGCCTGAACCGCAGTGCGCGGCTTGGCCGCCCATGCGGTTTGTCCGGCGAAAATCATCGTACTCAGGCATAAACCGGTCATGACTGTTCGCAGTGACGTTGAAAACATGAAACGAGGAAGCTTGGATGTTGTGATGGATGGCATGCAAAATCTTTCTTGAGCAGTCGAGAAGTGTGTCGTCGGATCCAGGCCAAAAGCGTGAGCAGATGGGTGACTTCCGGCTCAGCTTGCCACGATGCGCTTTTCCAGCAGTTTGGCCTTGCCTGCCGCGTTCAGCGCCGCCATCGGGTGGACAACTCTGGCGGTGGATTCGTAGGCAAATTGCGTTTCAACATTGTAAAGTTTTTATCGGTCAAAAAGGTGTAGCTGCGGATTACCGCGCCAGTTGTCTTTGCAGCGGGTAACGGTGAAATGCTCGGCACGGAGCCCGGAATCGGCTGGCTTGGGAGTGTGCCCAGCCAGTCCAAACAAGCGGTCCAGCCACCCCCATGCGGTATAATTCCCCTTTCCCGCACGTGCCGTCCGGCACCATTCGCAATGACCAAGTTCGTGTTCGTCACCGGCGGCGTTGTCTCTTCCCTGGGCAAGGGAATTGCCGCCGCTTCTCTCGCTGCCATTCTCGAATCGCGCGGCCTCAAAGTCACTCTCCTGAAGCTCGATCCCTACATCAACGTCGACCCCGGCACGATGAGCCCGTTCCAGCACGGCGAAGTGTTCGTCACCGACGACGGCGCCGAGACCGATCTCGATCTCGGACACTACGAGCGCTTCATCAGCGCCAAGATGCGCAAGGTGAACAACTTCACCACCGGCCAGATTTATGAATCGGTGATCCGCAAGGAACGCCGGGGCGAGTATCTGGGCAAGACCGTACAGGTGATTCCGCACATTACCAATGAAATCCAGGATTACATTCATCGTGGCGCCGAAGGGTTCGACGTGGCGCTGGTGGAAATCGGCGGCACCGTGGGCGACATCGAATCACTGCCGTTCCTGGAAGCTGCGCGCCAGCTGAGCCTGCGTGCCGGCCGCAACGCCGCTGCCTTCGTGCACCTGACGCTGGTACCGTATCTGGTATCGGCCGGCGAGTTGAAGACCAAGCCGACCCAGCACAGCGTGCAGAAGCTGCGCGAGATCGGCATCTCGCCGGACGCCTTGTTGTGCCGCGCCGACCGCCCGATTCCGGACGACGAACGGGCCAAGATTTCGCTGTTCTCGAACGTGCAGGAAGATGCCGTCATCTCGGTCTGGGATGCCGACACGATCTACAAGATTCCGCAGATGCTGTTCGACCAGGGCCTGGACCGGATCGTCTGCGAGAAGCTCGGCCTCGATCCAAAGCCGGCGGATCTATCGATGTGGAGCAAGCTGGTGCATGCACTGGAAAATCCGAAGACCGAAGTCACCATTGGCATGGTCGGCAAATATGTCGACTTGACCGAGTCGTACAAATCCTTGACCGAAGCGCTGCGCCACGCTGGCATTCATACCGAAAGCCGGGTCAACATCGAATATCTGGATTCCGAGGATATCGAAACCCGTGGTCCGGGCGCCTTGGCAAAATACGATGCGATCCTGGTGCCGGGCGGTTTCGGCAAGCGTGGCGTCGAGGGAAAAATTGCGGCGGCCCGGTTCGCCCGCGAGCACGGCATCCCGTATCTCGGCATTTGCCTGGGCATGCAGGTCGCGCTGATCGAATATGCACGCAACATGGCCGGCCTGAGCAAGGCGAATTCCACAGAATTCGATGCCGAGACCGAACAACCGGTGGTGGCCCTGATCAACGAATGGCAGAACCACGACGGCAAGGTCGAAAAACGCGACATCAATTCCGACCTGGGCGGCACCATGCGCCTGGGTGCGCAGACCTGCGCCGTGAAGCCGGGCACGCTGGCTGCCGAAATCTATGGCAGCGTGGTCACCGAGCGGCATCGGCATCGCTATGAAGCCAATAATCATTATCTCGGACGCGTCGAGGAAGCGGGCTTGATCGTATCTGCCCGCACGCCTACCGAAGACCTATGCGAGATCATGGAGCTGCCCCGCACTGGCGAGAACGCGCATCCCTGGTACGTCGGCGTGCAATACCATCCGGAATTCAAATCGACGCCACGCGATGGCCACCCGCTGTTCATTTCCTTCATCAAGGCGGCGCTGGCGCATAAAGAGGCATCGGCCGAGCAAAGGAAAGCGGCATGAAGCTGTGTGGATTCGATGTCGGCCTCGATCAGCCGTTTTTTCTGATCGCCGGCCCCTGCGTGATCGAGTCGCGTCAGATGGCGTTCGATACGGCCGGCAGGTTAAAGGAAATCACGTCGGCGCTTGGCATTCCTTTCATTTACAAGTCGTCGTTCGACAAGGCGAATCGCTCGTCCGGCACCTCATTTCGTGGTCTTGGGATGGAGAAGGGCCTGGAGATTCTGGCCGACGTCAAACGCCAGATCGGCGTGCCGATCCTGACCGACATCCACGCCATCGAGGAAGTGCCCGCCGTGTCAGCCGTGGTCGATGTGTTGCAGACGCCGGCCTTCCTGTGCCGGCAGACCGATTTCATCCAGGCTTGTGCCGTCTCGGGCAAGCCGGTCAACATCAAGAAGGGCCAGTTTCTCGCACCGCACGACATGCAGCACGTGATCGGCAAGGCGCGCGATGCCGCACGGGCGGCCGGATTGTCGGAGGACCGGTTCATGGCCTGCGAACGTGGCGCTTCTTTCGGCTACAACAATCTGGTCTCCGACATGCGCTCGCTGGCGATCATGCGTGAAAGTGCCTGCCCGGTGGTCTTCGATGCGACCCACTCGGTGCAGTTGCCAGGTGGGCAGGGCACGACTTCAGGCGGCCAGCGGGAATTCGTCCCGGTCCTGGCGCGCGCGGCCGTGGCGGTCGGCATCGCCGGCCTGTTCATGGAAACCCATCCGAATCCGGCGGAAGCAAAATCCGACGGGCCGAATGCGGTGCCGCTGGACCGCATGCGCGAATTGTTGGCAACGCTGGTGGACCTCGATCGTGTGATCAAGAAAAACGGCTTCATGGAGTCCGATTTCGCCTGACGGGTGACGCGTGGCCCATCGCGCCGAGCGCAGCACGCGGTCACACCGGGCGCCGAACACGGTTACCGGCGCATGCACCGCTCGCCGCGCAGCACACTGAATTTCAATGTTGTTTTCTGGAGAAGCAAATGAGCGCAATTGTTGACATCATCGGTCGCGAGATCATCGATTCCCGTGGTAATCCGACCGTCGAATGCGACGTCCTGCTGGAGTCCGGCGTCATGGGCCGCGCGGCCGTGCCATCGGGTGCCTCGACCGGCTCACGCGAAGCCATCGAGCTGCGCGACGGCGACAGCCAGCGCTATTTCGGCAAGGGTGTCCTGAAAGCCTGCGAAAACATCAATACCGAGATTTCCGAAGCCATCATGGGCCTCGACGCCAACGAACAGGCATTCCTGGATCGCACGCTGATTGATCTGGACGGCACCGACAACAAGGCCCGCCTGGGCGCGAATGCGACGCTGGCGGTGTCGATGGCCGTGGCAAAGGCCGCGGCCGAAGAATCCGGCCTGCCGCTGTACCGCTATTTCGGCGGCTCGGGCGCGATGCAAATGCCGGTGCCGATGATGAACGTCATCAACGGCGGTGCCCATGCCAACAACAACCTCGATATCCAGGAGTTCATGATCATCCCGGTCGGGGCGCCGAGTTTCAAGGAAGCGATCCGGTATGGCGCGGAAGTGTTCCATACGTTGAAAAAAATCCTGGCCGGCCAGAACCTGTCGACCGCGGTCGGCGACGAAGGCGGCTTCGCGCCGTCGGTGGCCAATCATGAAGCGGCCATCAAGCTGATCATCCAGGCCATCGAGCAGGCCGGTTACGAACCCGGCACGCAGATCGCGCTCGGTCTTGATTGCGCCGCCAGCGAGTTCTACAAGGACGGCAAATACCAGTTGGGCGGCGAAGGGATGAGCCTCAACGCAGCCGACTTCACCAATCTGCTCGGCACCTGGTGCGACAAGTATCCGATCATCTCGATCGAAGACGGCATGGCCGAAAACGACTGGGATGGCTGGGCTGCCCACACGCAAGCGCTCGGCAAGAAAATCCAGTTGGTGGGCGATGATCTGTTCGTCACCAATACCCGCATCCTGCGTGAAGGCATCCAGAAAAATATCGCCAACTCGATCCTGATCAAGATCAATCAGATCGGCACGCTGACGGAAACGTTTTCCGCCATCGAAATGGCCAAGCGGGCCGGATACACCGCCGTCATTTCGCATCGGTCAGGCGAGACCGAAGATTCGACGATTGCCGATATCGCCGTCGGCACCAATGCCCTGCAGATCAAGACCGGCTCACTGTCCCGTTCGGACCGGATGGCCAAGTACAACCAGTTGCTGCGCATCGAGGAAGACCTGGGCGACATTGCCAGTTATCCGGGCCGCCATGCCTTTTATAACCTGAAGTGAGCGCAATCCGACAGCGCCGGGCGTCCGGTGCTGTCGGCTTTGTCATGCCGCGGCTTCTCCGGCCGGACCAGTTGATGCCGCCGATGTTGCCACTATTGCTGAGTCTCCGATGCGCCTGATTCTCATCTGCCTGACCGCGCTGCTCCTGCTGATCCAGTTTCCGCTCTGGCTCGGCAAGGGCGGCTGGCTGCGTGTGTGGGATCTCGACAAGCAGGTGGCTGCAGCAACCCGGAAGAACGATGAACTGAAGGCGCGCAATGCGAAGCTTGGCTCGGAAGTTGCCGACCTGAAGCAGGGCACCGGCGCCGTCGAGGAACGCGCCCGGTTCGAACTCGGCATGATCAAGGATACCGAAATTTTCGTGCAGATCCTCGACCCGAATGCGCAGTCTGCGCCCCATGTGTCGCCTGCGCCGCCGACGAGATCACCAGCCGGCGGTCCAGTCAAGCCCTAGTGGCGTTGTTCGCTCGGCGGCAACAGCGCCTCGACCGGCATTTCCACTGCAAACAACTGCGCACAATCGACCTTGTCGAATGCATAGTGCTGTCCACAAAAATCACAGTCGATTTCCAGTTTGCCTAGTTCGGCGATCGCTTCGTCGATCTCCGGTTTGCCGAGCATCTTCAGCATGTTGCCGACTTTTTCGCGGTTGCAGCTGCACTGAAACACAGGATGCAAGGGCTCGAATACGCGCACCGTCTCTTCCCAGAACAGGCGCCGCAGCAGCGTGGCGATATCGGTTGTCAGCAACTCCTCGGTCTTGAGGGTGGAGGCCAGCATGACGGTGCGGTCCCAGGTTTCCAGTTCTTCGCCGACCGGCGCCTCGGTGCCGCCGTGATTCGGTAATTTTTGCAACAGCAATCCGCGCGATACCTGCCCATCGGCTGCCAGCCAGAGGCGGGTATCAAGCTGTTCGGAGCGCAGCATGTAGTGTTCGATGACGGTGGCAACCGTATCGCCATCAAGCGGCACGATGCCCTGATAGGCCTGCTGGCCGGGCAACTTGTTCTTCGGGTCGAGCGTGATGACGAACCGGCCGTGCCCGTTGCGGTTGACCAGCTGCGTCAGATCGGCGTCATCCGCGATCACGGCGCCGTCGGTGAGCTTGGCCGTGGCGCGCATCTGCAGCTGGGCGTCGCATTCCACCACCAGCAGTTTCACGGGACCGTCACCATGGATCTGCATGACGATCACGCCATTGAATTTCAGGTTCGCTGACAACAGCGCGGCGGCTGCCAGCATCTGGCCCAGCAACGTTTGCACCGGTTGCGGATAGGCACGGTGTGACAGGACCTGTTGCCATGTCGATGAAAGCTCGACCAGTTCGCCGCGTACCGGCGCGCCTTCGAATAGAAACTTTTGCAGGTTGTCGGTCATGCAGGATCGATCCGCTTCAGGTTGGTGCGGCAAAATTGCGCGCGCTTGACATAGGTGTCGCTGATCGCCGCAAGGTTCCGTGCCTCTTCATCCGTGAGCGTGCGCACGACCTTGGCCGGACTGCCGATGATCAGCGAATTGTCCGGAAACTCCTTGCCTTCCGTCACCAGCGCACCAGCACCGACCAGGCAATTGCGCCCGATCTTCGCGTTGTTCAAGATCACGGCCTGAATGCCGATCAGGGTGCCATCACCGACGGTGCACCCGTGCAGCATGGCCTGATGGCCGATCGACACTTGTTTGCCGATCGTCATCGGAAAGCCCATGTCGGTATGCAACACGCAATTTTCTTGCACGTTGCTGTTCTCGCCGATGGTGATCAGTTCATTGTCACCGCGGATGGTGACGCCGAACCAGACGCTGCTGTTGGCCTCGAGCTTGACCTTGCCGACCAGATTGGCCGAGTCGGTAACGAAAGCCGTGGGATCGATCTGCGGCGCATGTTCGCCGAATTGGTAGAGTGCCATGGAGTTCCGTAAAATGAGGGTTGATCCTTCATTTTACCGCTCCCATGCTTTCTTCCCACGCACCCGATGAACTGCGGCATGCCGCGCTGCTGTGGCTTGCCGAACCCGATCCGGCACGCAAGGCCGACGGCGTGCGGATGTTAGCCCGGCGCTGGCAGGATGGCGCACTGCGGCTTGATTGCGATGCGGCGCTGGCTTTAAATACGGCAGCGGCCCGATACAGCCTGCCGGGCAGACCGTTGCGCCCGGAGCTGGTGGCACCACTATCCGTGCCGCGGCGCTCGATGGCCAGCGTGGAAGGACGAGCAGTGCTGCTTCATGCGCTGGCCCACATCGAGTTCAACGCGATCAACCTCGCGCTCGACGCGTTGTGGCGCTTCGATGGCATGCCTGCCGACTACTACACCGACTGGCTGCAGGTCGCCGCCGAGGAGGCGCTGCATTTTTCCTTGCTGTCGGCGCACCTGCAATCGCAAGGCTTTGCCTACGGCGACTTCCCGGCCCACGACAGTCTGTGGGAGCTGGCCCATGCAACCCGACACGACGTGCTGGCGCGCATCGCCCTGGTGCCGCGCACCATGGAAGCGCGCGGCCTGGATGCGTCGCCACCAATGCGCGCCAAGCTGGCCCAGGCCGGCGATGCCGCTGCCGCCGCAATACTCGACACCATCCTGCGTGACGAAATCGGACACGTCGCGGTTGGCAATCGGTGGTTTGCCTGGTTATGTACCCAGCGCGGACTCGATCAACTGACTACGTATGCCGACCTTGTGCAGAGATTCAAGGCGCCGGTGCCTCGCGGGCCCTTCAACCTGGCCGCACGCCGCGCTGCGGGATTCACGGACGCAGAGCTGGCAGCGTTGGGCAATTAGACGACTTTCTTTGGAAATGCCTGTTTGCAGCGTCCTCGGTACATGCCGGTTTCAGGGAACGTGTCTCGGATCGACTTGGTGAAAATATTTGCAATGTATCTTCCACAGCTGTTTTCCCCGTATCATCCGCCTGGCAGATGTGGCTGGAATGCCATCGTCAGACGGTACGGCCAGCTTCGGCGACTTCACGTCGTCGCATGACATGCAAGTCCCAGGACAACCCTTTGTAACTTCCGGAGAACAATCATGCCGATCAATCCAAACCGTATTCCTTCTCTCTTGATCGTCACTGCCTTGACGCTTGGCGCTGTGACACTGGCCGGTTGCCAGAAACCCGCAGACAGTACTGGCAAGGGGCCGGCCGAAGTCGCTGGCAAACAACTCGACAAGGCGGCCGTCGTGGCCGGACAAGAACTGAAGCAGGCGGCAGAAAAGACTGGCGAGCTGATGCAGAAAGCCGGCGAAAAAATCCAGGAAAAGGCGAAAGAAGCACAAAAGTAAGCGAGCCTGAAAAACTGTAATTTCAGGAAATGGACGTACGCTAGGACCTGACGTCGGCAGGTTCATTTCTGGCGCCGGCATCTGCCACCGGCTTGGCAGAAAAATCAGACGCGTGCTGCAAATAAAACAATTCGGCAATCATTTCTTTCGCATGAACCCGGCGTTACTTTGCATGAAAAAAACAGTTGTAAAACGCTAAGTTTATTCTTTCGATGAAACGCTTGGCCGCACCCCGTGCGAAAAGCACTCATCCTTGGTTCAAGATGCGAGAAAGCGCGGCCTCGTTCATCATCGAAAATGGCGTTGCCCGGCCCCGAGGACTTTTTTAGTCGAAAAAACGTGCAGGACGGCGGCCATCGTTCTTGGCCGCTTCGATGCCGAGCGCCACCGGCAATACGATGCAAGCAAACCCGTCTGCCGGCGCTGCCTGCATCACTTTCCTGAAGCCTTGACGACACCAATCGGATTGGCACCGGCAGCATGCGCTTCTTCCTGCAGACGCAACACGCGCCGTTGCACCTTGCCGGTGGTGGTCATCGGTAGCGCATCGATGAACGTGATCTCCTTCGGATATTCATACGGCGCAAGCTTGCCACGCACATGGGCCTGCAATTCGGCAATCAGCGCCGCGTCCACTTCCGTGCCACGCGCCACGCCGGCGGCCAGCACGACGAACGCCTTGACGAGGTTGCCGCGCTGCGCATCCGGTTTCGGTACCACGGCTGCATTGGCGACCGCGGGATGCTTGACCAGGCAATTCTCGATTTCGGACGGACCGATCCGGTAGCCGGCAGCCTTGAACATGTCGTCCGTACGGCCGCAGTACCAGAAGTAGCCGTCCGTATCCATCATTGCCTGGTCGCCGGTGCGGCGCCAGTCGCTGCTGAACTTGTCTGCGGTCGCGTCTGGATTGTTCCAGTAGCCGAGAAAAAATACCGGGTCCGGATGACCGTGGATGTCGTTGCGGTGCAAGGCAACGTCGCCGACCACGCCGGGTGCGGCAACCTTTCCGTTGTCATCGATGACGGCAACCCGGTGGCCGGGATACGGTCGACCCATGCTGCCGGGCTTTGCCGGCCACTTGTCGGCGCTGTTGCCGACGATGTAGTTCATCTCGGTCTGGCCGAACATCTCGTTGATCGTGATGCCGAGCGCATCGCGACCCCAGCCGAAGACCGCATCGCCGACGGCCTCGCCCGCACTCATGATGGCGCGCAGGCGCAACCGGTACTGCAGACGCGGCTGTGGCACCGCTTTCATCATGATCTTCAATGCAGTTGGAAACAGGAACGTATTCGTGACGGCGTATTTTTCCAGCAAATGAAACGCCACGTGCGCTGAAAACCGACCGCGATAGCCGATGATGGTCTTGCCGAAGTACAGCGTCGGCAACAGCGCATCCATCAGGCCACCGGTCCAGGCCCAGTCCGCCGGCGACCAGAACACATCCCCTTCCTGCGGAAACCAGTTCTGCGAAGCGACGAAGCCGGACAGGTTGCCGATCAGTGCGGCATGCGGCAGCAATGCGCCTTTCGGTGCGCCCGTGGTGCCGCTGGTGTAGATCAAAATCGCCGCATCGCTGGCCAGGGTAGCGACCGGCGTGAAGTCGTCGCACTGATCGGCCAGGCAGCTTTCCCAATCGCGCTGATCGCTCGGGTTGCGGTCGTTGCCGCCGACCCGAACGACATGTGAAAGGGCCGGGCAGGTTGCCCGCAACGCAGCCATCGGCACACTGAGCGATGCATCGACGATTGCCACGACGGCGCCACTGTCCTGCAACCGGAATGCAAGTGCGTCTGGCCCGAACAGAACCGATAGCGGCATGGCGACCGCGCCCAGCTGATAACAGGCGATGTGTGCAACCGCCGTCTCGCAGCATTGCGGCAGAATCAGCGCAACCCGGTCACCGATACCGACGCCCAGGCTGCGCAACAGATTCGACAGCCGGTTCGACTGTGCCTGCAACTGCGCATAGGTGAGGGTGGCGGTCGCGCCATCCTCATCCTCATGCCGGATGGCAATGCGCCGCGGATCGTCTGCCCAGCGACTGCAACAGACCTCTGCGATGTTGAACTGCTGCGGCACCTGCCAGCGAAATGCAGCGTGGATCGCCGCGTATCGATCAGCGGGCGACTCGAACTGCGCCGCAACGTCGTCGTGCCTGGCATTTGCCATGCTGTCTCCAGTATAATTCTGCGAACGGTCGTTCTATTTTATCGTGTGCCACTTCTCTCATTCCGATTGCCTTCCCATGAAACCATCCCGCTCTGAATTTATCAAGGTCCGTGGCCTGAACTACCATGTCCGCCACTGGGGTAATCCGGACGCGCCGATGCTGTTCATGCTGCATGGCTGGATGGATGTCGCGGCGTCGTTCCAGTTCGTCGTTGATTGCCTGGAAGGCGACTGGCACGTGATCGCGGCTGACTGGCGCGGTTTCGGCCGTACCGACAATTCCGGCGCCGATTCCTACTGGTTCCTCGATTACCTTGGCGACCTCGACGCGATTCTTGCGCACTACAGTCCGAGCGAGCCGGTCGATCTGCTGGGCCACAGCATGGGTGGCAACGTCGTGACGATTTATGCCGGCGTACGCCCCGAGCGGGTGCGCCGGCTGATCAATCTCGAAGGCTTCGGCATGCCCGTCACCAGTCCGGAAGTCGCACCGGCGCGGTATGCGAAATGGCTCGACGAATTGCGCACGCCGGCGCTGTTGCGCGGTTATCCGACCCAGGCTGCGGTCGCCACTCGCTTGCAAAAAACCAATCCGCGCCTGACCGATGCACGCGCCGCTTACCTTTCGGGGCAGTGGGCGGCACCCGATGACGCCGGCACCTGGCAAATCCTCGGCGATGCTGCCCACAAGCTCGGCAGCCCGGTGCTGTATCGGGTCGAGGAAGTGATGGCCTGCTGGAAGCGCATCACCGCGCCGGTCCTGTGGGTAGAGGCGGCGCAGACGGATGTCTGGCGCTGGATGGGGCCGAAGGAGGCGGCACGCGTGGAAATCGACCGGCGCATTGCTTGCATGACGCAGGTGCAGACCGCCATGATCGAGGATGCGGGGCACATGCTGCATCACGATCAGCCGGAAGTTCTGGCACGCTTGATCGAGGATTTTCTGCGATAAATTTGTCGGCATGGCAAGGGCTGCATCGAAATGCATCTTCTCGAAGAATTCCGAGTCGCGCATCGGCGCCGTGCGCCTGCGGCCAAAAACGAGGCGGCGTACAATGCACGCATGACATTTTTCACTCCATTTTGCGCCCGGCCGCCGCATGCGTAGCGTTGATCTGCACTGCCATTCCGATATCTCCGACGGCACGCTGACACCGGCTGCGCTGGCTGCCCGCGCCCAGGCGAATGGCGTGCACCTGTGGGCATTGACCGATCACGACGAGCTCGACGGCATTCCGGCGGCACGCGCTGCGGCAACCGCGCTTGGCATCGGTTATGTACCCGGTGTGGAAATTTCGGTCACCTGGGCCGGCCAGACGGTGCACATCGTCGGCCTGCAGATCGACGAGACCGACACCCACCTGCAACAGGGGCTGCATGACACCCGCAGCGGTCGCCAGCGCCGTGCACGGGAGATGGCCGAGCAGCTGGCACAGGCCGGCATTCCCGGTGCCTATGAAGGCGCCTCGCAGTTCGTCACCAATCCCGACCTGATCGGCCGCACGCACTTTGCCCGATTCCTGATCGAGTCCGGCGTCTGTTCGGATGTGCCGAGCGTGTTCAAGCGCTATCTCATCGAGGGAAAACCCGGGTTCGTTGCCCATCGCTGGGCGACGTTGTCGCAGGCCGTCGGCTGGATTCGGGGTGCCGGAGGCGTCGCCGTGGTCGCCCATCCGGGACGCTATAAATTCAGCAAGCTGGTCGCCGATGAATTTTTCGATGACTTCAAGAGCCTTGGCGGCACTGCCATCGAGGTCATGACCGGCAGCCACACGGTCGAGCAGTATGCCGTGTACGCCAAGCTGGCCGGCCACTATGGATTCGCGGCCTCGCGTGGATCCGATTTCCACGGGCCGGGGGAGTCCCGCATCGATCTCGGCGGCCTGCCGCCCTGTCCGGCGGGCCTGGTGCCGGTCTGGCGCGACTGGTAGACGCGGAATCGATGACCCAGTTCTTCCAGCTGCATCCTGACAACCCGCAACTGCGTCTGATCAAGCAGGCTGCGCAAGTAATCCATGGCGGCGGCATCGTCGCCTTGCCGACCGATTCCTGTTATGCGCTGGTCTGCCACCTCGACGACAAGGAAGCCGTGACCCGCCTGCGCCGCCTGCGCGGCATCGACGACAAGCATCACCTGACGCTGCTGTGCCGGGATCTCAGCGAAATTTCCCAATATGCGCAGGTCGACAACCGACAATACCGGCTGTTGAAGTCAGCCACGCCCGGCCCCTACACCTTCATCCTGGAAGCGACCAAGGAAGTACCGCGTCGACTCAGTCATCCTTCCCGCAAGACGATCGGTCTGCGGGTACCCGAGAATCCGATTGCGCTGGCCCTGCTGGAAGAACTCGGCCAGCCATTGTTGGGCACCACCTTGATCTTGCCCGGCGACGAAGAGCCGCTGACCGACGCCGAATCGATACGCGACCGGCTGGAGCGGCAGATCGACCTGGTCATCGACGGCGGCGCCTGCAGCCTGGAGCCGACCACGATCCTCGACCTGACCTCCAGCGAACCGGTGCTGATTCGACAGGGCAGGGGCGACAGTGCGCCGTTCGGCATCTAGTCATTGCGCAATGTCGGTGGTGTCACGGCGGGCGTACTTCGACTGCGCTTCGCATGTGATCAAGGTGTGCTCTGCTAAACTTCGCCAATGAATGATCTGATCCAGACCTTCGCGGTCTATGCCCTGCCGATTTTGTTTGCGATTACGCTGCATGAAGCGGCGCATGCCTTCGCCGCCAAGCATTTCGGTGACAACACCGCCTGGCAGCTGGGGCGCATGAGCTTGAATCCCCTCAAGCACATCGACCCGGTCGGCACCATCCTGATTCCGGTGGTGCTGTTCTTTGTCCAGAGTCCCTTCTTGTTCGGCTATGCAAAACCGGTGCCGATCGATTTCGGCAAGCTGCGCAATCCGAAGCGCGACATGGCCTGGGTGGCACTGGCCGGGCCGGCCGCCAATTTCATCATGGCCCTGATGTGGCTGCTGTTTTCTCTGGCACTGATCGTGTTCCAGGTCGCCGAGCCGTATTTCCTCAAGATGGCGAAGGCTGGCGTACAGACCAATCTGGTCATCATGGCCTTCAATCTGTTTCCGATTCCGCCGCTCGATGGCGGGCGTGTCATGACCAGCATCCTGCCGCAGCGGCAGGCATATCAATTCTCCAGGCTCGAGCCGTATGGCTTTTTCATCGTCCTGGCGCTGGCTTACCTGCATGT
>JAYTLK010000208.1:0-5641 GCA_043729515.1 Herminiimonas sp. | reverse complement strand
CGGGGCGCGGCGTGTAAGGGTATTGCATGTATCAACGTCTTGCATCAATTTCACAGCGCGCGTTTCGCAGGTTGCTGACACTACCAGCAGCATGCTTCTGCATCGCCGGTACGCCGGTTGCACAGGCCGCCTCACCGATGGGCGCTGACTATTTTCCCAACGTCATCCTCACGACCCAGGATGGCAAACAGGTGCGTTTCTACGATGACCTCCTGAAGGGCAAGTCGGTCGCCATCAACGTGATCTACACCAACTGCACCGACGAATGCCCGCTGGAGACGGCCCGGATGTCGGAGGTGCAGCGTCTGCTTGGGCCGCGGATGGGCCGCGACATCCGGTTCTACTCCATCAGCATCGATCCGGAGCACGATACGCCGGAAGTTCTGAAAGCCTACGCAAAAAAGTTCGGCGTTGGTCCAGGTTGGCTCTTCCTGACAGGCAAGAAGGAAGACATCGTGATGTTGACGAAAAAGCTCGGTCTTTCCCGCAGCAGTGACCTTGCCAACCGCGATGGCCATGCCAGCAGCCTGATGCTTGGCAATGAAGCGACCGGGCAGTGGATGCGCAACTCCGCAGTCGACAATCCACGCTTCCTGACGGCCAGCATCAACACTTTTTTCGGCTGGCCCGACCTGGCGGCGGCACCGAGTTATGCCCAGGCGCGTCCGGTCGACATGAACCAGGCGCAGACACTGTTCCAGAGCCGGTGCGCAGCCTGCCACACGGTCGGCGGCGGCGACAAGATCGGGCCTGATTTGCAAGGCGTGGTGCAGCGGCGCGATCCGGCGTGGCTCTCGCGTTTCATTCAAGAGCCGGACAAGGTCCTGGCGGAAGGCGATGCGACCGCCACCGGATTGTTCCGGCAATACAAGCAGGTACGCATGCCGAACCTGCGGCTTGGCGAGGAAGAAGTGGCCTCGCTCGTCAGCTATCTGGACGCCAGCGTCAAGGCGCCGGTTCCGGCAGTGGCCGCAGACGTGCCGGCGTCAGGACACGCGCACCACAAGCATTGATGCGGCAGACGACGCGCCAATGCTGCCGGTCAGATTGCGATCGGTGCGGCGATGTGCGCATCCGGTGCATAGCCGATGATCTCGAAATCGTCATAGCGATAATCGAAGATCGTTGGCGGTCGGCGCTTGATGGACAGTTGCGGCAGGTTGCGGGGCGCGCGCGTCAATTGCAGGCGCGCCTGATCGAGGTGATTCGAATACAGGTGCAGGTCGCCGAAGGAATGGACGATGTCGCCCGGCAGCAGGTCGCACTGTTGGGCCAGCATGTGGGTCAGGAAGGCGACGCTGGCGGCGTTGTAAGGCACGCCGAGGAAGCAGTCCCCCGAGCGCTGGGTCATCATGCAGGACAGGCGGCCGTTGGCAACATAGAACTGGTACATCACGTGGCAGGGCGGCAGCGCCATGCGGCCGGCAGCAGCGTTTTCCTGCGGCTTCCTGCGCTCGTCCGGCAGATACGCCACGTTCCAGGCATTGATGATGTGGCGACGGCTGTTCGGATTGTGGCGCAGGCTTTCGACCAGCGCCGCGATCTGGTCGATCGGTTCGCCATCGGCGCCTTTCCAGGCGCGCCATTGAGCACCGTAGACCGGCCCGAGTTCGCCGTCCGGTGTTGCCCATTCATTCCAGATCGACACGCCGTTCTCGGTCAGGTAGCCGATGTTGGTAGCACCTTGCAGGAACCAGAGCAGCTCATGCAGGATCGATTTGTAATGCAGCTTCTTGGTTGTCAGCAATGGGAAGCCGGTGGCGAGGTCATGCCGGTACATGCGGCCGAATACCGACAGCGTGCCGGTGCCGGTGCGGTCGCCCTTTTGCACGCCGTGGTCGAGGATGTCCTGGAGGAGGGCGAGATATTCTTTGTCCATGCATGCACCTGTGCGATCGGAGGAAGCGGGAATCAATGTGATGCGGGTGGTGCGTGTGAAGCGGTCGAAGCAGGTACAGCGGATATGGCGGTATGGCGGTATGGCGGTATGGCGGTATGGCAGGTAGGGCGTTCAAAGAAAGTAGTGCGGGTGCTTCGGTTGCTTCGGTTCTGCGCCGACATCAGTGCAGCGAAAACTGCAGCGCGGCCAGGCTGGCATACAGGCCGCCCTGCGCCACCAGCTGCCCATGCGTGCCGCTTTCGACGATCCGGCCGTCTTCCATCACCAGGATGCGGTCGGCGCGCTGCACCGTGGCCAGGCGGTGTGCAATCACCAGCGTCGTGCGGCCGACCATGGCTGCTTCCAGCGCCGATTGCACCAGCCGCTCGGATTCAGCGTCCAGCGCGCTGGTCGCTTCGTCGAGCAACAGCAGCGGTGGATTCTTCAGCAGCGCGCGGGCGATCGCGATGCGCTGGCGCTGGCCGCCCGACATTCGCACGCCGCGCTCGCCCAGGAACGATTGATACCCTTCCGGCAGGCGTTCGATGAATTCATGGGCGGCGGCCAGGGTGGCTGCGGCCACCACTTCCGCATCGGTGGCGTCGGCACGGCCGTAGCGGATGTTTTCCATGGCGTTCGCGGAAAATATGATCGTGTCCTGCGGCACGATGCCGATCGCCCCGCGCAAGGCGTGCAGGTCGAGCTGGCGGATGTCGACGCCGTCGAGCAGGATGCGGCCGGATTGCGGATCATAAAAACGTAGCAGCAGCTGGAACAGGGTGGTCTTGCCGGCACCTGACGGACCGACGATGGCGACCGTCTCGCCGGCGGCGATTTGAATCGAGAGATGGTCCAGTGCCGGCGTCTGCGGCCGCGATGGATAGCGAAAGTCGATCGCGTCCAGCACCACCGATGCGCCAGCAGCGGCTCGCGGTGGCAGCGCAACCGGCGCTGCCGGCGAGCGAATCGGCGACTCTTCGGCCAACAGCTCCAGCAACCGCTCGGTGGCGCCGGCGGCGCGCTGCGCCTCGCCCAGCACTTCCGACAATGCGCCGATGGCGCCGGCGGTGATCGTTGCATAGAGAATGAACTGGCCCAGTTCGCCACCCGTCATGCGGCCGGCGATCACTGCGTTGGCCCCCAGCCAGAGCACGAACACGATCGCGCCGAATACCAGCAGGATCGCCACCAGGGTCAACAGCGAGCGCGCCCGGATGCGTTGCATGGCGGTGCGAAATGCCGCTTCGACCGAGGCGCCGAAGCGCTGCGATTCAAGGGTTTCATGCGTAAAGGCCTGCACCGTCGGCATGGCATTGAGGATCTCGCCGGCCAACGCCGAGGCGTCGGCGATACGGTCCTGCGAATCGCGCGACAGGCGCCGCACCCGTCGGCCGAAAAGCACGATCGGCACCACCACTGCCACCAGGGCCAGCAGGATGATGGCCGAGAGCTTGATGCTGGTAATGAACAACATCACCATGCCGCCGCCGAACAGCAGCATGTTGCGCAATGCCATCGAGATGCTGGTGCCGACCACGGCCTGGATCAGCGTGGTGTCGGTGGTCAGGCGCGACAGCACTTCGCCGCTCTGGGTGGTTTCGAAGAATTGCGGGCTCTGCGTGACCACATGCGCATAGACGGCGCTGCGAATGTCGGCGGTCACCCGCTCGCCAAGCAGCGACACCATGTAGAAACGGGCGGCGGTGGCGACAGCCAGCACGCAGGCCACACCGAACAGGGCCAGGAAATAGCGGTCGACGTGGGCGCTGCTCGTGCTGCCGGCAGTGCCGAAGCCGAGGTCGATCATTTGCCGGAAAGCGTAAGGGATGGCCAGCGTGGCGCCGGCGGCCACGACCAATGCGATTGCTGCAAAAAAGAACTGCTGCCGATAAGGCTTCAGGAATGGCAACAGCCCGGCGAGCGTGGCCAGGCTGGTCTTGCGGGCAGAACCGGAAGTGATCGTGGTCATAGTTTCAAAGGTTTGACGTATCCGGTCAGTTCCAGATAACCGCGGCCGGCGGGTTTGCCGTCGCGGGTGACGCTGACTGCGCCTTCCCAATAGACGGCGCCGGTGGATTGGCGCGAGTCGAGTTCCTGGTCATCCATCAGCGGTGTCAGTTGCCAGGTCAGCGCACCCGTTTGCAGCTGCGTTGCGACCGGATAGACAGCCTCGGTATGCGGGGAGCGCCAGCTGCGCAGCGCGGAAAACCGGACCTGGTCTGCCGAAAACTGCGTGATTTTACCCGATGCGTCCCGCAAGCTCGCATGCGACCAGAGCACGCCGCCCTTGCGATCGCGGATGCGAAACGCCATCAGCGCGCCGCCGTCATCGAGATTGATGCCCATCCAGTCCCAGCCTGCAGCGTCCGGGTCGAGGTAACTGGTGGACCATTCATGATCGAGCCAGGCACTTCCCTTGAGCACTTCGGTGCGCCCGTTGCGCACCAGATTGCCGGCCACCGCCAGATGCGGCTGGCTGTAGTAATAGCTGGCTTGCGCCGGTTGCGGGCCTTTGTGCGAAATGCCGGCGTCGCCCTGCAGCATCGGGGGTTGGGTCGGCGACAGGGTCAGTGCCAGGCTGAATTCAGGCGTGGCGATCCGGGCTTCGTAGCGGCCGTCCGGCAGGCGCGTCATGCGCCAGTCATCCAGATGCACGTTCGTATTGCCGCGCGCAGCCTCGGCCAGGCCGAAACCGGCGCGCGCCACCTTCTGGCCGTGCAGCAGGCGCCCGGTGGCGGGGTCCGACAGGGCGGCATGCGCAATGATCAGCTGCTTCGGCGCGAATTTGCTGGGATTGGCGGTGTCGGAGTCGGTTGCATTGCGAAAGAAGGTCACCTGAAAACCGAGTGGCTTGCCATCCGGCAGGCTCAGCCAGCCGGTGGCGTACCACCACTCGGTATGAAAATCGTCGTGCGCGCCAAAATCATCGGGCAGCTTCAGCGGCTGCGCCGGCGTCACGGTGGAGAACTGCGGCGGCGCGGCTGTGGCGGGGCTGGAAACCGCAGTCAGTCCAAAGGCAAGCACGGCCATCGCAACACCCCGTGCCAGTCGTGCCAGTCGTGCCAGTCGTGCCGATAGCGCAGATAGTGCAGACAACACCAATGGGGTCAGACCCCATTGTGAAGTTTGTTGTAAGCCGTGTGTCCGGACATTCATCACCAATCCTCCCGTACTGCGCGCAAGGCGCTGCCTGATACCGCGACCCGGCCCGAGACCAATGCCGTCACCGCCGACGACGCCAGCAGCAACGCAGCCACCGTACCCAGGCCAAGCCATGGCACATGCAGTTGCATCGTCCAATGGAACGACTGCGGGTTGACGATGAACACCAGGATCAGGCTGATGCAAAAGCCGATCGTGAATCCCGCCAGGATGCCGATGGCAGTCAGCATGCCGCCCTCGGCTGCCAGCAAGCCCAGGATCTGACGCCGCGTGACGCCGATATGGCGCAGCATGCCGAACTCGCGCGCCCGGGCCAGGGTCTGCGCCGAGAAGGTCGCGGCCACGCCGAACAGTCCGATGACGATCGCCACCAGTTCCAGCAGATAGGTGACCGCGAAGCTGCGGTCGAACACTTTCAGGCTGATGGCGCGGATGTCACCCGGCTCGGCAAACGCCAGCACCGCGCCGAAGGGCAGGCGGCGCAATGCGGCGATGGCCTGCGCCGGCGTGACACTCGGCGCCAGGCGCAGTGCGACATCGTTGATCTGATGATCATTCGTCAGGGCCTGGTAATCCGCCAGGCGCAACTGGATCGCGCCT
>JAYTLK010000207.1:0-16253 GCA_043729515.1 Herminiimonas sp. | reverse complement strand
CCATGCGTGGCAGACCCGGAATGCCACGCATGGCGCGCGCCATGCGGCCGCCTACATTTTTTTGAATGCCGAAGAAGCGCGTTTTCTGGAAGCGGCAGTCGAACGCCTGATTCCTGCCGACGACGTCGGGCCAGGTGCGCTGCAGGCCGGCGTGCCGTCATTCATCGACAAGCAGCTTGGTGGCGCCTGGGGCGCCGGCGAGCGACTCTATCGCGGTGGCCCCTGGAGCGCCGGCACGCCAACGCAGGGATATCAGCTTCCCTTCACGCCTGCCGAGCTGTTTCGCCATGCCGTGCGCGGCCTGAATCAGGACGTACGTCGCAACGGCGGCAAACCCTTCGAGCAGCTGACGCCAGAGCAGCAGGATGCTTATCTGACGTCACTCGAAAAAGGACAGGTGGACTTGAACGGCGTGCCGTCGAACATATTCTTCGAGTCACTGCTGTCGTTGACCATCGAAGGCTATTTCAGCGACCCCGTCTATAGCGGCAACAAAGACATGGCAGCCTGGAAGATGATCGGCTTTCCGGGCGCCTACGCTGCCTTTTACACGATGGTCGACCAGCACAACATGCTCTATACCCGGGCGCCGATGAGCCTGGCAGAAGACGCAAACCGGGTCATTCACATTCATCCCGAGATTCCGGCGCGCGACATTCATCAGGGTGAGCAACAGTCGACGCAACCGGCAATACAACAGCACGGCCATCAAGATCCGCAGCACGATCTGCAGAAAGATCCGCAGCACGATTTGCAGCAGCAAACGCACCAAGGCACCTTGCAGGAGGCCCCTCATGGCAACCAGGCTGGCTGAAGTCGATGCGGTCCTGTTGGGCGTGGGCCTGGTGGGAAGCATTCTCGGGCGCGAGCTGACCCGGGTCGGATTATCGGTCGTTGGTCTGGAGCGGGGCGATCCACGCTTTACCGTGCCCGATTTCCAGAGTCCGAATTCCCATGACGAGTTGCGCTTTTCGACTCGCAAGGCGCTGATGCAGGACAATGTGCGAGAAGGCATGACGTTTCGAAACACCTCGGCGCAGACTGCCCTGCCGATCCGCCGCTGGGGCAGCTTCCTGCCTGGCACCGGCTTGGGTGGTGCGGCCGTGCATTGGAACGGCCAGACCTATCGCTTTCAGGATTCTGACCTGCAGCAACGCTCGCGCACCGTTGCCCGCTATGGCGAGAAATTCATTCCCACCGACCTGCTGATCCAGGACTGGGGCATAAACGCCGCCGAGCTCGAACCTTATTATGACCGCTTCGAATATCTGCTGGGCGTCTCCGGCAAGGCAGGCAACCTCAAAGGCAACAAGATCAATGGCGGCAATCCGTTTGAAGACGCCCGCTCGCGCGACTATCCGACGCCGCCGATGAAGGAGCCGTATGGTTCGGCCATGTTTCGCAAGGCAGCCGCCGGTCTCGGGTTTCACCCCTATCCGCAGCCGTCGTCGAACCTGAGCCAGCCTTATACCAATCCGGAAGGGTTGTCGATGAACACCTGCATGTTCTGCGGCTACTGCGAACGATTCGCCTGCGAACACTACGCGAAATCCTCACCGCAGACGATCTTGTTGCCGATCCTTTTGAAGGACAAGCATTTCAAGCTGCGCACCAATGCCCAGGTGCAGCGCATCTTGCTCGACAGCAGCGGCAAGAAGGCCACCGGCGTGCTCTATACCGACGCTGCCGGACGTGAATTCGAGCAGCCCGCAACCCTGGTCATCGTCGGCGCCTTCGCACTGAACAATGTGCGCATGTTGCTGCTCTCGAAGATCGGCACGCCCTACGATCCGCAATCGGGCAAGGGCAATGTCGGCCGCAATTACGCTTACCAGACCACCAGCGCGGTGCAAGTCTTCTACGATGAAAAAACCAACATCAATCCGTTCATGCGCTCGGGTGCCAACGGCACCGTGATCTCGGATTTCGTATCGGACAATTTCGATCACGGGCCGCTGGGATTCATCGGCGGCGCCTACATCGGCGAAGTCATGACCAATGGCCGGCCGATCGAATTTCATCCGACGCCGCCGGGCACGCCGGCCTGGGGCGCTGCCTGGAAACGAGCCGTTGCGCGTCATTACAACCATACCTCCGTGGTGTCGACCCACGGCAGTTCGGTCAGCAACCGCAGCAATTACCTCGATCTCGACCCGACCTACAAGGATGCCTGGGGTAATCCGCTGTTGCGCATCACTTTCGAATTTCCCCAGAACGACCTCAAGATGTCGGCTTTCGTCACCGACAAGGCCATGGCGATCGCCAGGCAGATGGGCGGCCAGCAGGTGGCCGGCGGGCCACGCAAGGGGCCTTATAACGTCACCCAGTATCAGACCACGCACAATACCGGCGGCACCATCATGGGTGTGAGTCCGGACACGAGTGTGGTCAACCGGTATCTGCAAAGCTGGGATGTGTCGAACGTGTTCATCATCGGCGCCTCGAACTTCCCGCAGAACGCGTCTTACAATCCGACCGACACCGTCGGAGCGCTGGCCTATTGGGCGGCTGACGCGATCGTGAACCGGTATCTGAAATCGCCTGGCCCGCTGGTGCCGACATGAAGACTTCCATGCTGCAGGGCACTGCGCTGGCGCTTGCCGGACTGATGGCGCCGCAGGCCTCCGCGCAGCCTGTCGCGCCCGCGAACGCGCCTGCCAGCGCCGCCGCATCTGATGCAGCCGAAGGCGCACGCATTGCCGCCAATGGTGCGGGCGGCCCGGTGGCTGCCTGCGCCAGTTGCCACGGCACGCGCGGTGAAGGCAATGCGGCGGCTGGTTTTCCGCGCTTGTCGGGGCAGTCGTCATGGTATCTGGCCAAGCAGCTGGTCAACTACACCGACGCCAGCCGCAATCATCCGGTGATGACGCCGATTGCCAAGGGAATGACAGCAGCGCAGCGCAACGCCGTATCGGCTTACTACGCGAGTCTCGATGCACCGGCGACTAAAACGACGCCGGCCACCAGGTCCCCTGGCAATGGCAGCAATATGGCAAGCGACGGGCGTAACGCGAACAACAGCGGCGGCGCAGCGAGTGCCGCAGCATTGCTTCAGCGTGGCGCCAGACTGGCTGGCGTCGGCGACGAAAGCATTGCAGTGCAGAGCTGCGCGAATTGTCATGGGCCGGGTGGCGTGGGAGAGGCGCCCGCCTATCCTTATTTGGCAGGCCAGCATGCTTCGTATCTGGAGGCCACATTGACCAATTGGAAAAGCGGCGCGCGCGACACCGATCCCAGCAAGCAGATGCCGAATATTGCCAAGCGCTTGAGCAACACCGATATCGCAGCCGTTGCCGCCTATTTTTCCCGGCAGCGCCCGTCTTCTCTTGCAGAACTGCAGGCAAATCAGTCTTCCGGAACAGTCGCAAAGCCGGTGCCGACGACACCGGTGCGTTCCGGGCCGACCGGCGCAACACCGACCCAGGGCGTGGGTACCGAACAGGGTTCGCCGACCCAAGGCGGTTCGCAAGGCATTGGTGGTGGCGGCGCCGGACCAAAACGGCCATGATGTCGTTGTCGATTACGACGGCAATACGCCAGCGGCCGCCCAAGCTGCCTAGACCCCAGCGTCCTCGCGCAACAGGCTGTACATGAAAACGTCGTGCGGCACGCCATCGCAATTGACGAGGCGATTGCGTAGCAAACCCTCGCGCTGAAAGCCGAGTTTCAGGGCCAGTTGCTGCGACGCGACATTGCCAACATGGATTTGTGCCTCCAGTCGCTGCAGGCCACAACGGCGAAAACCGTGTTCGATCAAGGCAGTGACGGCTTCCTTTCCATATCCCTGACGCCACCATTGCCGGCCGAACATGTAGCCCAACTCTGCCCGCCGGCATGCCTGATCGTGATCGAAAAGCACGCAGTCACCGACCATGCGACCGGTGGATTTTTCCAGGCAAACGAACCAGGCCGTGCTGCCGATGCGATTCGCCTCTGCAAACTCTTCGCACCAGGCGCGGCCATCCTCGTCATTCTTCCAGGCGTGATACGACAGGTAGCGCGTCACGTTGACGTCGCTTAAGATCGGCATCAATTGCGCAACATCATCGGCACGCAGGTACCGCATCACGAGACGGGGGGTCGTCATGATGGCCTCGAATGGCGAAATGGATGCTACCGATGGCGGGCAGGGCGCCGATCCCGAATGCGCGGCGACAATCAGCGGCGCTGGAGCAGCCTCCTCAAGCGAGCAGGCCGATGGGTTGGTCAATCTGCTTTCGGACGCGCCACTTACAGATGCGGCAACTGCGGCACCTGCAGCACCTGCAGCACCTGCAGCACCTGCGGCAATGGGCCCACCTTCCGCACTGCAGCCTGGGGCTGAATCGTTGCACGTCAGCCCGCCCGGCGCCGGGATGGGTGGCGGCTCGACATCATTCTCACGGCTGTTCCAGGGAAAGTGCACGGCGACTTCCTTTGCAGTCCGGCAAAGCGACCGTCCAGCCCGCGATGCGTCGTTGATAAGATTTTGGATTACAAAATCTCGCGTGAATCGATGCCTTTACAATAAGGCATTCGATTCAACAAGAAAGCACTCCCTGCGAAAGTTGATCATTGAAAGCGGTGCGTCGACAACGCCAGCGCGGTTCGGAGCATCAACGAACCGTTCATCACCTCGATGGCGGCACGGGCTGCCTCACGCTGCCAGCGCATGCAGGTCGACCGGAACGAGACCAGCCAGGTCGGTGACACCATCGCCGGCAAAGGCAGCTCGGCTGGGCGTCACGCCCTGCAGATAACGTTGCGCGACTTCCTTCAACTGCGCCTCGGTACATTGCAGCACGCCCTGGCGGAACTGCACCCGCATCTCCGGCGTCACGCCGCGCTCGCGCATGCGCCAGGCATGCAACGCTTCATCATAAGGCGACTGTGGTTTGTCCAGTTCACCGATCACGCCGATGATCGCCTCCTCGACATGCTCGCGCTGCAGCGGCGAATCGATGACCCATGCAACCGCCCGTTCGAAATCGCGATAGGTGTCGGCCAGCCGGGGATCGCGGTACGACAGCATCGTGAAGATGCCGGCTTGCGGTGCATTGCGTGCCCGTCCGCCATAAGCGCCGCCCTCTTCGCGCAGGGCCTGGTGCAGGATCTGGTTGGTGAGCAGGTTCGCCAGCACCGACAGCACCGGACAATCGGCATGACCGAGGTAAGGCACCGGCCAGCTGGCGTAGCAGTGGTTGACCTGTGCCGGCGCGACCAGCGCCAGGCTGGCAAGCGTCGGGGCGACTGCGGGAGCCGTTGCAACACGCCCGGCTGGGGCTGCAGGTTCGGTCAGCGCGGCTGTTGCGCGAATACCCGGCACATCGATGCGTTCGGCGAGCTGCTGGCCATCGCTGCCGACACCGGCACAAATGACAGTGACTTCGCATTCGAGAATCGCTGCATGCAATGCCTCCAAGCGCGCAACAAGCGCGTCCATGCCATCGTCGCTTTCGATCTGTTCGACCAGCCCGCGATAAAACGCCAGCACACCCGTGCCTTCGGTCTGCTCGTCGAACCGGGCTCGGGTGGAAAACGGTGCGTCGGCGGCGATCGCGGCATAGCGGTCGCCACTTTCGCCGAGTTCCTGCGCCAAATTGTCGGCCACGCTGTCGATCAGGAAGGCGATGCGCTCGCGCTCGTCGAAGCGTGGCGCACGAATCGATTCCGACAGCACGGCGGCGATCGCCTGCGCTTCTTCGCGCAGGTTGCGGGCCGAATAAATCATCTGCAGCCGGAAACCTGCCGGCCGTGCGTCGCCCGGCAGGGTTTCATGGGCGTCGAGGTCGACATCGAAACGCGGCACGCATTGCTGACGCCAGGCGGCCGTCTCTTCGAAGCTGCGACTGCCGCAACCCAGGTCCGGCATCAGCATCGCGTACAGATCAAGCCACTGCCAGTCGTGCTCGGCAAACCCCGAGACGTCATACACCACGTTCGCGTAGGTGACGCCATTGGAGGCAATCGACAAACCGACCACTGGTTGTGCTGGCGGCAGCGCGAAGGCCGGACGTGGTGTCAGGCTGACATCCTCTGGCCGGATGCGCGGCAGCAGACTGTTGTCGGCCGGCTGGCGCTGGCGCGACAGGAGCGCGGCGGCATCGGCCTCGATGCGTGCCAGGTCGGCCGGCGCCAGCGCTGCCTGTTCTGCCGCCAGTCGCTGCTGCTCGGTTGCCTGCCGACGCGAGAAATATGCTGCGTCGGGCACCACCTGCACGTCCAGGCGGGTCGGGCCGGCAATCAGTTCGCGTACCAATGACTTGAAGAAGGCCGGATCCTGGATCTGGATCTCGAGCTGCGCGAACACGGGTTCGTTGTCCAGCACGGCCATGACGTCGGCGCCGGCCATGGCGAGAGGAATTGCTTCGAGCAGCTTGCGCAAGCCGAACGGCGTGCGCCCGCCGCTGATCTGGCGTTGCGAAAACCGCAGGTCGCGCAGGGTGGCCTGCTGCGCCGCCAGCGGCACGCCGGCCTCGGCGGTGCGTTCGAGCGCCTCCCAGATCCGCTTGCGGGCCGGCGCGATCTCGGCGCGTGTCAAGCCTTCCATTCCGAGATGAAACACCATCTGCCGCAGATGCGGATCGAGACCATTGAATGCCGACGGCCGGCCGTAACCCGCCGCCTCCATCGCCTGCATGACTGGCGCCGACGAGTCGCCGACCAGGCCGGCTTCAAGCAGGTAGGCCCGGCAATACGCCATCGGGTCGGCCGCTTCGCCCAGCAGCCAGGCGATCTGCACGCCGTGCTCATCCTCGGCTGCGGTTGCCGACGGAATCGCGACCTCGGTCGATTTCGGCGCCGACCAGGCACTGGCCAGTTCCGGCATCATGCGCGCGCCGACATCGCTGAACTGCGACAGCACACGCTCGGCAATGACTTGCTGCACCGCTTGCGGATCGATCCGCCCGGACGTCATGAAGACCGCCTGCGAAGGATGATAATGACTGGCATGAAATGCCTTCAGATCGGCATGAGTAAGCGATGGAATCTCCAGCGGATCGCCACCATATTCGACTTCATAGGTCGTGCCCTTGAAGAGCAGCGCATTGATGCTCTGGCCAAGTTCGCGGCTCGGGTCGGCAAACGCGCCTTTCATTTCATTGAAGACCACGCCGCCGTAACCGAGCTTGCCGTTGTCCAACGTATGCCGCCAGCCTTCCTGCAAAAAATCCAGGTAATCGAGTTTTGGAAAAAAGGCAGCGTCCAGATACACACCCAGCAGATTATGAAAATCCGTCGTATCGGTGCTGGCGAAGGGATACACAGTGCGGTCCGGCGAGGTCATGGCATTCATGAAGGTCGCGGTCGAGCGGCGCAGCATTGCAAAAAACGGGTCGCGCACCGGATAGCGCGCCGAGCCGCACAGCGCCAGGTGCTCGAGGATATGCGCCCGGCCGTCGCTGCGATCCGGCACCGTCGGAAAGGCGACCAGGAACGCCATTTCCGCGTCGTCGGTGGCCAGGTGCAGGTGACGCGCGCCACTTTCCTCGTGCACGTATTCCAGCAGGCGCGCTTGCATGGTCGGAATCAGGCGGTTGTTCGTTTCAATGAATGGCATTGTAATAATCTATCGTCGTATGGAGTGTGATAGGGGATTAAAACATAGTTCTGCCGAGGTCGTGTACGGGCAGGGACAGTGCCGCGATACGGGACTGACAACAATGTTTTGTTGTCGCAATCACAACGCGATCTTGCAAAAGCTTTAGGATGGTGACTTTCCGCTTTGACCTCTGCAGGCCCCACCTGAATCCCATGTCCTCTTATTTTTCTCAGGATTTCGAAAGTCGGCCATGAGCGACAGTGATACCAAAGTTGTTTATGCGGCGTTGGGAGGCAATCTGCTGGTGGCGGTCTCCAAATTCGTGGCAGCGGCCATGACCGGCAGCGCAGCCATGTTGTCGGAGGGCGTGCATTCGCTGGTCGACACCGGCAACGAAGGCCTGCTGCTGTACGGCATGCACCGCGCAAAGCTGCCGGCCGACGCCCGGTATCCATTCGGTCGCGGCAAGGAAATCTATTTCTGGAGCTTCGTCGTGGCGCTGCTGGTGTTTGCGCTTGGCGCCGGCGTGTCGATCGTCGCAGGCATCATTCACCTGCGCGAACCGGCCGAGCTGGAAAATCCGCTCGTCAATTACATTGTCCTCGGCCTGTCGATCCTGTTCGAAGGCTATTCCTGGCGCGTGGCGATCCGCGCGTTCAAGGCGACCAAGGGCAAGCGCAGTTATTTCGATGCGATCCGGCGCGGCAAGGACCCGACCACCTTTGCCGTGCTCCTTGAAGACAGCGCCGCCCTGCTCGGGTTGCTGGTGGCGCTGGCCAGCCTGGTGCTGGGGCAGGTAACGGGAAATCCGTATTTCGACGGCGCCGCGTCGCTCGTGATCGGCCTGATCCTGGCCGCGACGGCGGTCTGGCTCGGGCGCGAAACCAAGGGCCTGCTGATCGGCGAGAGCGCCAACAGCGAAGTCGTGTTGGGTATTCGAGAGCTGATCGGCGGCAATCATCAGGTCGATCGGGTCAATGAAATCCTGACCGTGCACATGGGGCCGGATTTCATCCTCGTCAACATCAGCCTGCATGTGGCGGCCGACGTCGAACGGGCCGAAGTCCACGCGGTCTACGAGCGCATCGACGACAGCATCAAGCAGCACTTCCCGAAAGTCAAACGGGTCTTCATCGAGTCCGAGCGCAACAGCCAGGCGCCGGTGGCCGGCCCGGTGCCGTATCCCGCGCCCGAGCCGAATTGACGTTGCTTGCACAAGTCTGATTGCCAAGGCGGCGCTGACGGTTGTCTGCATCGCGCACGAATGGGCTGTGCCATCTGGCAGCGGCAAAGGAACCAGCTGGCTTGCGCTGCCTCCAACAACGTTGTCATCAAGTAAAGATATTGGCGAGATGCCCGAATTTTCCCAAACCTGGTTCGATACGACGAGCAATACCCTGGCCCACTTGATGGTAACGCTCGAGCCGGTCTCCTGGCTGGTTCTGCTGGCCGAGATCCTTGGCCTCGCGATCGTGCTGAGCGTGGCGCACCGGATTGCCACCGTGGCCTGGCGGCGCATGTGTGCCCGCCTGCCGTTTTCCAGGCGGGTCGTGGAGTACGGCCATCGCAGCGGGGTGGTTCTGCTGTTTTTCTACTGCACGCTGATGCTGCTGCATGCCGCGCCCGATACCTTGCTCGGCATCGTGTCGGCGCGCCGTATCGATCTGCTCGCCCTGGTCGGCGCAGCGACCTGGCTCGGGGTGCGCTGCGTGCGGGCAGTGGCCGACACGGTCGTCGAGATCAACCCCGATACTGCTGCCACCAACATCGATGCGCGCCGCATCCGCACCCAGGCCAAGGTTCTGGCGCATTCGGCGTCGGCCATGATCATCCTGGTTGGCCTGGGACTGGCGTTTTCCACGATGCCGTTGATGCGCCAGATCGGCACGACGTTTCTTGCCTCGGCCGGCGTGGCCGGCCTCGTGCTGGGCTTTGCGGCAAAACCGCTGCTGGGCAATCTGCTGGCAGGCATGCAACTGGCGCTGACCCAAGCGATCCGACTGGGTGACGTGGTGATCGTTGAACAGGAATGGGGCTGGATCGAGGAAATCACCGGCACCTACGTGGTCGTCAAGATCTGGGATGAACGGCGCCTGGTGGTGCCACTGCAATGGTTCATCGAGCATTCGTTCCAGAACTGGACCCGCAACCAGACCGCGATCCTCGGCACCGTCATGCTTTGGACAGACTACCGGATGCCGGTCGAGCCGATCCGGTGTGAAGCCGAACGGCTGTGCCGTGCTGCGCCGGAATGGAACCACGAAGTCTGCGCCACGCAGGTAGTCGACATGACCGACCGCGCAATGCAGCTGCGCATCCTGGTCAGCGCCGGTGATGCCGGCCAGAGTTGGGATCTGCGTTGCCGGATTCGCGAGGGCCTGGTCGATTTCATCCAGCGCGAGTATCCGCAGTTCCTGCCGCGGGTACGTACAGATGTCGCGCCTGCCGACGCACAGGTCAACATGCTGCGCACCGCACGTGGATGAAAAGCGGAACCGGCGCCAGCCGGTCACCTCTTTACCGGCACGCCCGAAATTGCAACAGCGATTTTTTTGAAAACACTTCAATCAAATTCATGCTGATTCAACAGAGCAACGATTCAGCATAGGGCATCCGCAAAACCCCCAATTGCGCGATCACCTGCATGATTTCCTACGCAGCTTCAAGCCATTGTCCGATCAACACGCCACGTCACTGACCTTAGGATGTTTTTTCGCAAGCGTGCCGACGGCGCATTGCACGAAGTGCACTTGATGTTGTCAGATGCAATGCATACCGTTCCTTCACAAGCCCATGACATGATTTCGACACCGCCGCCGAGCAATGATTTCCCAACCGCTATTCTGGACAGTACTCCTGTCCATGCCGATCTTGGCGAGGTGCCTGGCACGGCTTCCGGTCTGCCGCCAGCCGGCTCCGGCGTGATCGATGCCTCTGGCGAGTTCGGTACGGTGATGTCGCATGAAGCATTGCACGATGCAGGAAATGATGGCCTGTTACGCATGGTGGTAGTGCGCCATCGCGAACAGCAAGTGTTGCTGCCCGGCGGACTGTTTCAGGCAGTCAGCCCGACCTCATTTCGCATTCCCGTCTCATTTTCCGCCTTGATCAGCACGCGCGGTGCACCAAGTAACGGCAGCATCGTCATTCCGGTGCTACAGGAAGAAATGTCGATCGGGACACGGTTGATCGACAGCGGACGCGGGATGCGCGTGCGCAAGCAAGTCGTCGAAACGGTCCATGAGGTCGAGCGTGACCTTCTGCAAGACCGGCTGGCAGTCGAACACGTCGCAATCGATCGCCTGCTTGACGACACGGAATTGCCCCAGACCCGCCAGGAGGGAGATGTCTTCATCGTTCCTGTCATCGAGGAGGTCATCGTCGTCCAGACACGACGCCGGTTGAAGGAGGAAATCCGGATCACGCGTACCAGCGAGCTGGTCCGCCAGCGCCAGACGGTAATGCTGCGTGCAGAGCAGGTAACGGTAGAACGGTTTGATGATGCAGTCAGTGCAACAGCAAACGCGTCGGTGGCGACGACAAATCCAGTTCCAGCGCCAGCGGCAGTCGCGCCTGCTGCTGCCACCGATTTCCTTCCCACTCATGTCACCGGCGGCAATGCCGACGGCATGCGCTCAGACCCGATTGCTCCCGGCGCGGCCAGTGCGCCGGGTCGACCCGGTGCGCTGGGCGCACTTCAGGGCGATGTCTCCACCGAGATACGTTTGTCTTCTTGAACGCACTCGGACGCAGTTTCAGTCTTTATTTGAATTTGAACCTCAACTTAAACGGAGCAGGACATGGCAAACACAGTCGTCGCAGTCTATGACACCCAGGAGCATGCACAAAAAGCCCAGCAAAACCTGCTGGCTGCCGGTTTCAACCATGGTGAAATCCACCTTCATGCGTCTGATGCCGGCGTGTCCGGCACTGCAGGCACAAGCACTTCGTCTATCGGTAGCCCGAATTCATCAGGCGGCATCTCGGGCAACGGCGATGCCGGCAGTTTCGGCGGTGGGGTCAGAAATTTTTTCAGGGAAATGTTCGGTGGTGAGCGTGAGGCCGAGCATGGCCAGATCGGCCATGCCGATCGTTATGCGGAAGCGGTCCGGCGCGGCAGCTATGTCGTGGCAGTGGAGGCCAACGACCAGCAGCGGCGCGACCTGGCCACGCAAGTGATGGAAGGATGCGACCCGATCGACATCGACGAGCGCGCTTCGCAATGGCAATCTTCCGGCTGGCAGCAACATGATCAAACCGCGGCGCCCTATACTGCCGACGAAATCGCCCGGGAACGCGCGGCGCTGCGGGACAACCGTCCGGCAGCCTTGGCAAGCGACCAGCAGACGACCATTCCCGTGATCGAAGAACAGCTGCAGGTTGGCAAGCGTGAAGTGCAGCGCGGCGGTGTGCGGGTGTTCCAGCGCGTGGTTGAAACCCCGGTCCAGGAAAACATCAGCTTGCGTGAAGAACATGTGCATGTCGAGCGCCACGCCGTCGATCAACCGGCGACTGCGAACAACCTTGACGCTTTCAAGGAAGAATCCTTTGAACTGCGTGAAATGGCCGAGGAAGCAGTCGTTGCCAAGACGGCCCGGGTGGTTGAAGAGGTTGTCATTGGCAAGGAAGTCACCGAGAAGCAGGCAACCATCAGTGATACGGTGCGCCGCACCGACGTCGAAGTGGAACAATTGGGGCAGCAGAGCGGTTCCGTTGGCAGCACTGTCGGAACTGCTGGCAGTGCAGGCACATCGGGTACATCAGGCACGGCGCCACCGACGCCGAAACGCTGATCGTCAAGGCAGCGTTCCAAAAGAGCTTGCGCCTCCTGCGGCGGTCAACTGTCTGCCGGCAGGTTCATGCACCTGTCTTTGCCGATACGCCCACGCGGCATCAGTCAGCCCGACGGGCAACACTTCTTTCAGAGGCTTCCATGTGCAATGATCAATCGTCTGCCAAGACACCTCGACCTGCGGCAACGGAGCCTGCCGGTTATGTGCCGGCTGTCGGCGGTGCTGACGGCCAGGAGGACCCGGCGCCGGAAGCAGTCCTCACCAGCGTCGCTCTCCCGGTTGCCGCTTCACCTGTCGATACACCGGCGCACGAGGAACCGCCCGGCCCGATGGTGAGGTGATCCCTGGAAATGAACCCGATTCCTGGATTGCGCCACGCGCACCTGGTCGACATGACGATGTTCTACGCCGCCGAGGGTGGGGGCGTGCGAACGTACCTGGAAGCAAAAGCGCGCTGGATCGGTGCGCAGCCGCATCTGCGTCATTCGGTCGTGGCGCCTGCGATACGCGGCCGCGCCGGTGGCAAGCCTGAAGATGACGGGCCTGGCAACATCGTCGTGCCGAGCGTACCGATCCAGATCGCGCGCCGCTACCGGGTGTTGTGGTCGGTCGGCGCGGCTGCCCGGCGGGCGCGCGCCATTGCTCCGAGCTTGATTGAAGTCGGCGACCCGTTCCAGTTCGCCTGGGCCGCCAGGCGCATCAAGCGCAGCCACGGGATTCCCATCGTGGCGTTCCATCATTGCGATGTGTCGACCATCCTGCAGCGCCGCTTCGGCCCGATGGCGGGTCAGGTCGCTCTACGTTATTTGAAATCGGTCTACCAGGACTTTGATCTGGTGCTCGCGCCAAGCCGCGGCGTTGCGCAGTACTTGCGCGAGCAGGGGGTCGAGTCGGTGTTGCATCAGCCGCTCGGCGTCGACACGGCTGTTTTTCATCCGCGCTTTCGCCAAGACGATTTGCGTCAACGCCTCGGACTGCCACCCGACACACGCCTCCTGGTTTATGCCGGGCGCTTTACGCCGGAGAAGAAACTCGCGCTGTTGTTCGACGCGGTTCACGCCCTGGGCGCGTCATATCACCTGCTCTTGATCGGCAATGGCACGCCGCCACCGTCTTCAAGCCAGATCACGCATCTGCCGTTCCAGCGCTGCAGCCGCACCTTGTCCGGACTGATCGGTGGCTGTGACTTGCTGGTGCATCCGGGCGACCAGGAAACTTTCGGTCTGGTGGTGCTCGAAGCAATGGCTTCCGGCGTACCGGTGCTGGGGGTAGCTGCCGGCGGCGTGGCCGAACTCGTCAACGACCGCAATGGTCTGTTGGTCGCGCCCGGCAGCAGCAGCGCCCTGCAGCAAGGCATCATCACGCTGTTCCGACAGGACCTGCGTCGGCTCGGCCTGCTGGCACGCGAGAGCGTGGTCGGCCGCTACGACTGGAGCATGATTTTTCCACAACTGCTGCGGCAATACGGTTACCTGTTGTCGAGTCAGCGCAACCGTCATCCCGACAGTCCGCTTGCCTTCGATCATGATCTGTGAGCTGCATGACACGTTGCCGGTCCAGGGCGCCGCCGGCGAATCGGGCGGCCGTTATCGTACTGCGGATGCCAACTGGTCCACGTTCGACGCCACCTCGCCTGCGGCACTGTGCATCTCGATTCACGATGTCGCGCCGGCAACCTGGCCTGCCTGCCGCACCCTGGTTGAAACCATTCATGCAGTCGCGCCAGTGCCGTTGACGTTCCTGGTGGTACCGGCCTATCACCGCTTGCCCGTGACCGATTCCCGGCCCTATGAAGCTGCCTTGGGTGCCCACCTGGCGCGCGGTGACGAACTGGCATTGCACGGTTATTGCCACCTTGACGAAGCGCCGCGGGCAACCGACCTGCGAGGTCGGTATCTGCGCGAAGTCTTCACGACGGGCGAGGGCGAATTCGCTGCCTTGTCGGCGGCCGAAGCCAGCCAGCGCATCACCCTCGGGCTGGATTGGTTCGCACGGCGCGCCTGGCCGGTGCAGGGCTTCGTCGCACCTGCCTGGTTGCTGGGCGCCGGTGCATGGCAAGCGGTCCGGCAATTTCCCTTTGCCTGGACCAGCACCGCACGTGCGCTGCACTGCTTGCAAAGCGACACCGTGATGTCATCGCCGACCATGGTCTACACGGCCCGCAACAGGGCCGGCCGGTTCTTGTCGCGCCACTGGAACGCGCGTCTTGCGGCGCGCTTGTCCGAGGCCCCATTGCTGCGGCTGGCGCTGCATCCGGCCGATGCGGGTCATCCGGTGCTGATGCGGCACCTGCAGCACATGTTGCCCGAGCTACTGGCGCGCCGGACAGCGATGACCAAGACCGGCTTCCTGATGCGTGCAAATCTGCCCGAAAAATCGTCCTCCACGTAGAGACGCAAGGCGATGCAAGGCGCTCGGTTTCCAGGCAAACCGGCACGCGATTTGCCGGTACCGTGTTTGCGGCCCCTTTGCCCATGCCCGCCGACTGGCATCGAATGTTAGGATGCCAGGCTACCTGAGATCCGACTGCCGACCACATTGCTCCCCCTCGATGACTGACGCCACCCTGGCTGCTGCCGAAGCCCACGCACCGCAATTTTCTCCCTCCGACATCCGCAGCATCGTCTTCGGGCTGATGCTCATCATTCTGCTGGGCGCGCTCGACCAGACCATCGTCTCGGTGTCGCTGCCGCAGATAACCCATGACCTCGGAAGCGTCTCGATGCTGGCCTGGGTGGTGGCCGGCTACCTGGTGGCCTCCACGGTGGCAACGCCGGTCTACGGCAAGCTGGGCGATTTGTATGGCCGGCGCATGCTGCTCTCGATCGCGGTCGCGATCTTCCTGATCGCCTCGATCGGTTGCGCCATGGCGCAGTCGATGCCGATCCTGGTGCTGGCGCGCGTGCTGCAGGGAATCGGTGGCGGCGGCCTGATCTCGACGTCCCAGGCCATCATCGGCGACGTCGTGCCGCTGCGGGAGCGCGGTCGCTACCAGGGCTATATCTCGGTGGTGTATGCGGTGGCCAGCGTCGGCGGGCCCGTGCTGGGTGGCTACCTGACGCACCTGCTGTCGTGGCGCTGGGTGTTCTGGATCAATCTGCCGCTCGGTGCGGTTGCCCTATGGGCTGCCCGGCGGGCATTGAAGCGCTTGCCGGTGCCAGGAGTAAAACTGCCGATCGATTATTTTGGCGCGCTCCTGATGACGGCCGGCCTGTCGCTGCTGCTGGTGGCGATCACGCGGATCGGGCAGGGAGTGGCGCTGCTTTCGCCGGACACCTTGTGGCTGCTGGCCGTGGCGCTCGGCCTGCTGGTGATCTTCGTGCGCCACGAACACAAGACGGAAGAGCCGCTGATGCCGCCTGAACTGTTTCGCATCCGCACGGTATGGATCGGCTGCGCGATTCTCTTCATCAGTTTTTTTCAGGTGGTGTCGCTGTCGGTGCTGGTGCCGTTCGGCATGCAGTCGCTGGACCATATCGGACCCGATCAGGCAGCCTTGCAGCTGATCGCATTTTCGCTGGCGGTGCCGGCTGGCGCCTTCGTGAGCGGGCGCTGGATGATGTACACCGGCCGCTACAAACCGCTGCAACTGGTTGGCACCGGTTTGCTGCCAGTCGCAATGTTCCTGCTGGCCTATCTCGGCCCGCATGCCGCGCTTACTACCAGCATGGCGCTGGTAATGGCGGGGGTCGCCACCGGCATGACGATGCCGACCTCGCTGGTGGCCGTCCAGAATGCAGTGGCACGCAAGAACATCGGCGTGGCCACTGCCATGACGGCACTCTTTCGCAGCCTCGGCGGTGCGATTGGCGTAGCGGTCCTCAGTTCGGTGCTGTTTGCGCTGATGCACGGTGGCGGCGTTGCCATCGGCAGCGTCATGTCGGAAGCGGGCGCGCAGGTGTCGGCCACACTGTCGGCCGGGCAGACGGCGAGCGTTG
>JAYTLK010000206.1:0-1815 GCA_043729515.1 Herminiimonas sp. | reverse complement strand
GCACCCAGTTCCAGCTACAGGCGCCGTTTTCGACGCCGACCAGCAAGAACCTGATGCGCACCCATCTGGTCGGCGACTTCAATGTGAGCAACGTGCTGGGCGTGCTCGGCGTGCTGCTCGCCAAGGGCATGGCGCCGGCCGATGCGGTCGCGGCAATCGAAGCCCTGCAGCCGGTCGCTGGCCGCATGCAGCAGATCGGCGGACCGGACCAGCCTCTGGTGGTGATCGACTACGCCCATACGCCGGACGCGCTGCAAAAGACGCTGGCATCGCTGCGCCATCTGGCCGATACCCGCCAGGGCGCGCTGTGGTGCGTCTTCGGCTGCGGCGGCGACCGCGATCCGGGCAAGCGGCCGCAGATGGGCGCGATTTCCCAAGCGGCAGACCACGTGGTCATCACCAGCGACAATCCGCGCAATGAAGTGCCGGCCGCGATCATCGCCGACATCGTCGCCGGCATCACCGACGCGCTAGCGCAGGGCCGGGCACCGCACGTGATCGAAGACCGCGCTACCGCGATCCTGTGGGCGCTGCGCCATGCCGCGAAAACCGACGTGATTCTTCTGGCCGGCAAGGGCCATGAGAATTACCAGGAAATCAAGGGTCGCAAGCTGCAGTTTCTCGATGCCGATCATGCGGCGCTGGGACTGCAGGCGCGGGCGACGATGAAAGGGCCGGCATGATGCGCGCGCACCTCTCGCAATGCCGCAACTGGGTGACCGGCAGCACGATGACGGCCGACGCCACCTTCGATGGTGTCGCAACCGACAGCCGCACTGCGCCCGGCGGCAGCCTCTTCATTGCCCTGCGGGGCGAGAATTTCGATGCACATGCCTTTCTGTCCGATGTGGCAGCACGCGGTGTTGCCGCAATCATGGCCGATGCCGACAGCGCGCCGCAGTACCTGGCCGGCCTGACGATACCGCTGCTGCTGGTACCCGATACCCGCCGGGCACTTGGCGAGATTGCGCTGGGCTGGCGCCGCCAATTTGATGTGCCGGTTATCGGCGTGACCGGCAGCAATGGCAAGACCACGGTCAAGGAAATGATCGCCGCGATCCTGGTCGCCGGCGTCGGTGCCGGCCATGCCATGGCAACCCGCGGCAACTTCAACAACGACATTGGCCTGCCACTGACGCTGCTGCGCCTCGACGCCGGCATCCGCGCCGCAGTCGTCGAAATCGGCATGAATCATCCGGGCGAGATCGCGCAGCTCTCTGCGCTGGCGCTACCGACCGTCGCTCTGGTCAACAATGCACAGCGCGAGCATCAGGAATTCATGGCAACGGTTGAAGCCGTCGCCCAGGAAAACGGCGCAGTCTTCGCCAGCCTGCCCGATGATGGCACTGCGGTATTTCCGGCCGATGACGCCTTCACGCCGCTCTGGCGCAAACTCGCTGCGGCGCGCGGTCAGCGACGCCTGCTGAGTTTCGGTTTTTCTGCCGACGCCGACGTGCGCTGTACCCATGTCGCCAACGCGTTCGGCAGCGACATGGCAGTTACTGCCGGCGCTGACAGTTTCACCGTCCGGCTGGCTGCCGCCGGTGAACACAACGTGCGCAACGCACTCGCCGCCATTGCCTGCACCCGCGCCATCGGCATGCCGGTCGATGCGATCGTGCGCGGCCTGGAAGCGTTTGCGCCGGTGGCCGGTCGGCTGCAACGCAAGCAAGCTGCCAACGGCGCACAGGTGATTGATGACACCTACAACGCCAATCCGGATTCGGTGCGGGCCGCAATCGATGTACTGGCGCAGGCCGGCGCACCGCGTGTGCTGGTTCTCGGCGACATGGGCGAGGTCGGCACGGATGGCGC
>JAYTLK010000205.1:0-3526 GCA_043729515.1 Herminiimonas sp. | reverse complement strand
CCAGCTTCGCCGATGGGCGACGGGTGCTGGTCACGCGCGGCATGCTCGGCTTTGCGCAATCGGACGCGGAACTGGCCTATGTGCTGGCGCGCGAGATGGCGGCCAATATTGCCGCACCGGGTCCGAAGCCGGAAATCGCAAGCCTGATCGACCGGCTGCATACGCTCAATGCACAGGCGGCGTCGGCAATCGAACTGCCAGCCGGCAATCTGCCGCCAACGTCCTCCGAGACCGAGGCTGCCGCCGACCGTCTGGCGTTGTACCTGCTGGCGCGGGCCGGCGTGCCGATTGCCGGCGTTCATGATTTCTGGGCGCGGCTGGCCGAGACCACCCAGAGCGAGCCGCCCGGCAGCCTCGGCGCGCAGCGCTCGCCGATGACGCGCCGGCTGGCGGTGATCGACCGTGAATCAAGCGTCATCGAAATGAAACGGAAAAAAGGCGCAGCGCTGTTACCCTAGGCGCCGGCGCGCACGATCGCGCCGCCTTGATTTCTGGAGCATGGATGGTTCAATTGTTTTTGTTGCGCCGGGACAGCCGGTCGGTGCTGGCGACCCGCCCCAACCGCTGGGACTGGATTCTGCTGCCGCTGGTGCTGGCCGTTTTTGCCGCAGTCGCCTTCGGTGCGGCGCAGATGGCGCGCCCGTTCGTGCTCGGCCAGCCGACGCCGATCTCGCTCGACCCCATCTACCTGCCCTATTACCTCCTGCGCACGATCCTGCGCATGTTCACCGCGCTCGGCTTCGCGCTCCTGTTCAGTTTCGTTTTCGCCGCCGTGGCCGCGAAGTACCGCGCCGCCGAAAAATTGATGGTGCCGCTGCTCGACATCCTGCAGTCGGTACCGATCCTCGGTTTCCAGGCGATCGCGATCGCGCCTTTCATTGCCCTCTTTCCGGGCAACCTGCTGGGCGTCGAATGCGCGGCGATCTTCGCCATCTTCAGTTCACAGGCCTGGAACATGGCCTTCAGCCTTTACCAGTCGATGCGCACCGTGCCGCCCGAGCTGGCCGAGGCGGCACGCGTGTTCCAGCTCTCCGGCTGGCAACGCTTCTGGCGCCTCGAGCTGCCCTTTGCCATGCCGGGCCTGTTGTGGAACATGATGATGTCGATGTCGGGCGGCTGGTTCTTCCTGGTGGCGGCCGAGGCGATCTCGGTCGGCGGCCAGGACATCAAGCTGCCCGGCATCGGCGCCTACATCGCGCTGGCGATCGAGACCGAGAACGGCCATGCGATCGCCTGGGCCATCTGCGCCATGCTGGCCGGTATCCTGCTCTACGATCAACTGTTCTTCCGGCCGCTCCTGGCCTGGGCCGACAAATTTCGCTTCGAGGAATCGCAGGCCGATGACGCGCAGCATTCCTGGCTGCTCGACTGGGGCCGGCGCAGCCGTCTCACCCGCGCCCTGACCGATCGGTTCTGGAAAGCCATGCGCTCGGCACTCGGCTGGTTCGGTGGCCGGCGCAATGCCCATGCGGCCAGCAACAGTGCCATGGCCTTTGGCTGGCCGATCGAACGCATCTGGAACGTCGTCGTGATCATTGCCTCGGCAGCGGCGCTGTATCGGTTGACGCTCTTCATCCACAGCGACGTCGGCTGGGGCGAAGCGGCGCATGTCGTCAAGCTCGGCCTGATCACGCTGGTGCGGGTATTGCTGCTGATTGCGTTGGCGTCGCTGATCTGGGTGCCGGTGGCGGTCTGGATCGGCTTGCGGCCGCAGTATTCGCAGCGGGTGCAGGCGGTCGCGCAGTTCCTGGCGGCGTTTCCAATCAACCTGATGTTTCCGCTGGTGGTGTTTGCGCTGGTGACCTATCACCTCAGCCCGAATGTGTGGTTGAGCCCGCTGATGGTGTTCGGCACCCAGTGGTACATCCTGTTCAATGTCGTGGCGGGTGCATCGACGATTCCAAACGAGCTGCGCCTGGCCGCCGACAATCTCGGCCTGCACGGCTGGTTGAAGTGGAAACGGGTGTATTTGCCAGCCATTTTTCCGGCCTACGTCACCGGGGCGATTACCGCCAGCGGCGGCTCCTGGAACGCCAGCATCGTGGCCGAATACGTCACCTGGGGCAAGACCACCCTGATCGCCGACGGCCTGGGCAGCTACATCAAGCAGATGACGGATGCCGGCGACTTTCGGCGCATCACTCTGGGAATTGGCGTGATGTGCATTTTCGTGATGCTGCTGAACCGCTTTTTCTGGCGCAAGCTGTATCTCCTGGCCGAGGATCGCAGCCGATGACTCGGTCCGCAGGCAAGGATAGCGGCTATACCGCTTCGCGCTTCGCCGAGCGATGCACAACACGGATTCAAAATTTGGGATCGACATGACCGCAAACGTATTGATGGAACTCGATGGCGTCGCCAAGTCTTTCCGCAGCGCCGACGGCGCCCCGCGCCTGGTGCTCGACGACGTGCATTTTTCACTGGCCGATGGCGAAATCGTCGCTCTGCTCGGCAAATCAGGCTCCGGCAAGTCGACCCTGCTGCGGATCATGGCCGGACTGATTCCGGCCGATGCCGGACGCGCCGTCTACCGCGGCAACACGCTGCGCGGGCCGGCCTCTGGCGTGGCGATGGTGTTCCAGTCGTTTGCGCTCTTTCCGTGGTTGACCGTGCAGCAAAATGTCGAGCTTGGCCTGGAGGCGCAGGGGGTGGCACCTGACGAACGGGAGAAGCGGGCCGACACCATGCTCGAACTGATGGGCCTGGCAGGATTCGGCGGGGCGTTGCCGCGCGAGCTGTCCGGCGGCATGCGCCAGCGGGTTGGCATTGCGCGGGCGCTGGTGACGAACCCCGACGTGCTGCTGATGGATGAAGCGTTCTCAGCGCTCGATGTCCTCACCGGCGAGACCCTGCGCAACGACATCCTCGATCTCTGGGACCGTGACCTGATCCCGACCAAGGGGATCCTGATCGTCTCGCACAACATCGAGGAAGCGGTCATGATGGCAGACCGGATCATCATTCTCTCCAGTGGACCCGGGCGGGTTCGCAGTGAACTGGTGATCCGCCTGCCGCGACCGCGTCGGGTCGATTCGGCCGCCGTGCGCAGCCTGATCGACGAAGTATATGGCTTGATGACGATGCGCCCTGTGGTCGACGTGCAGGCTGGCACCGCTGCCGTGGCGCAACCGTCATATCGCTTGCCGGAAACCGATGTCGGCCGCATCGAAGGTATCCTCGAGATGCTGGCGGCCGGCCCCTTCCACGGTCGGGCCGATCTGCCGCAACTGGCCGAAGAAACCGAATTGCCGGACGAGGAATTGTTCCCGACCTACGAGGCATTGAGTCTGCTGGCCCTGGCGCAGGTCGACAAGGGCGACATCGCCCTGACCGCGCTCGGGCGCAAATATGTCGAAGCCGACAACAACCTGCGGCATGCGATTTTCGGCGAACAGTTGATGGCGCACGTGCCATTGGCCGCCCGCATCCGGCGCGAGCTGGAACAGGAACCGACCGGCACCCTGCCGGAAAAACCCTTCATCGCCCTCCTCGAGGAGTTTCTCGACGCCGACGAAGCCAAGCGCGT
>JAYTLK010000204.1:0-7020 GCA_043729515.1 Herminiimonas sp. | reverse complement strand
CCATGATCGGCACGGCGCGCACGCTCATGTGCCGGAATTGTCCATCGGCACGTCGCAGACGATGTTCGGTTTCAAAGGCCGCGCCGGCAGAAATGGCGTCCGCCCAGCCCGACGTGGCCCGGTGTCGGTCGTCAGGATGCACTGCATCGAGCCAGCCGAGGCCGAATATTTCTTCGACGAGTTGTCCGGTAAAGGCCGACCAGGCTGGTTGATCGACATGGAAATGGCCGGACCCGGCAGTGCCCCAGACAATCGAGGCAGTCGCTGTCACCAGAGAACGAAACCGCTCCTCGCTGACCCGAATCTTTTCTGCGGCGCTCCGCGCTTCGGTGATGTCTCGCGATACCGCCAGGATCCGTGCGACTTCGCCACCCGAGCCCAGGATCGGCGACACCGTCACTTCCCACCATCGCGCCGCGCCCTTCGTGGTGCGGCATTCGAGCCGGAGGATATCGCTGCGGCCGGTCTGTGCCGCGGCGATGGCAGCGTCGACCGCAGCACGACTTTCCTCGGCCCACAACACACGCCAGTGCACACCGCGGACGGTTTCGAAGTCGTCGATTTCCATTGCGCACTGGCCATTTCGGTTCATCGCGAGAATATGGCCCTGCATGTCCATCAGCTTGATGCAATCAGGACTGCCTTCAAAGACACCCTTGCCGAATTCCGCCAGGTCGAACACGCTCGCTGCTTTCTTGCGCCGGTCTACCGGGGGTGCGCCGTTTTCGCTCATTGGAACCTTCTTCGGCAGAACGCAAGGGTCGGCTGCAATAGGTGGGGAAAAACCGTCAAATCAATTGTTCGTTTCATCTGGATGCTTCTGCATTCCGGCGACGATCGGTCCATGCCACCGTCGCCAGGACTTTCGACAAGGCTTCGATATCGATCGGTTTGACAAAATGATGATCAAAACCCGCCGCCTTGGTCAGCACACGGTCATGCGCCTGTCCATATCCGGTCAGGGCGATCAAAACGGCATCCTCGGTGGCCGGATCTGCACGCAGGAGCCTGGCCAGCTCGAAGCCGTCCATGACTGGCAGGCCGATGTCGAGGATGAATACCTGGACTGCCGCCTTCTCCGCATACGACAGCGCTCCGGCGGCATCTTCGGCCACCCAGACGACATGACCTGCCGCTTCCAGCAGACCTGCCAGCAACTGCGCCGCATCGACGTTGTCGTCAACCAGCATCAGGCGCAGCGGCACCGCAACCGGCGCCGCAGGATCGAAGGGCAAGGACGCCGTCTCCGATGGAGCGACATCCTGGGTCAGGGGTAGAGTGATCATGAACTGACTGCCCTTGCCTGCGCCATCGCTTTGAACGGTAGCCTTGCCGCCATGAAGCAGCGTGATGTTCTTCACCAGCGCGAGCCCCAGGCCGAGGCCGCCCTGCATGCGATCGGGCGTGCGCTCGCCCTGCGTGAACAGGTCGAAAATGTAAGGCAGTAGCGTCGGCGCGATTCCGCTGCCGGTGTCGCTCACCTTGACGAAGGCGTCATTGGCACTGACTTCGAGGGTGACCGACACCTTGCCCCCCTGCGGCGTGTATTTTGCGGAATTGTTCAGCAGGTTCGCAATGACCTGCACCAGCCGGGTTTTATCGCCCTTGACGAACGCCGGGGAAGACGTCAGCAACAGGTGCAATTCGTGACCCCGGGTCTCGAGCAGGGGCCGGGCCTGCTCGATCGCGCCTGCAATCACCTGTTTCATGTCGAGCAACTCCGTTTCGAGTTCGACCAGGCCACGGGTAATGCGCGAGACATCGAGCAGATCGTCGACCAGATCCGTCATGTGGGTGACTTGCCGGGCAATGATCTCGGCCGCAGCGCGTACCCGTTTTTCGTCCTTGCTGACCATCTTGATGATTTGCGCAGCCGTACTGATCGGCGCCAGTGGGTTGCGCAATTCATGGGCCAACATGGCCAGAAATTCATCCTTGCGCTGGCTTTCCTGCTTCAATAATTCTTCGGCCAGTTTCTGGTCGTTGATGTCGGTGCAGGTTCCCATCCAGCGGATGATCTTTCCGCTCTCGTCATGAACCGGCAGCGCCCGGCCCAGGGTCCACCGGTAGGCGCCGGAATGATGCCGCAGGCGATACTGGATGTCATAGACCTCACCAGTCGACAAACTGTGCGCCCAGGTGGTCAACGCCATTTCACGATCATCCGGATGGAACATCATGCTCCAGGTCGATGTGCCGTCGGTACTGCCTTCCGACATGCCGGTGAACGCATACCACTGCTGATTGAAATAATCATGAAACCCATCGGGTTGAGTCGACCAGACCATCTGCGGCATGGCGTTGGCGATGGTCTTGAATTTCGCCTCGCTTTCACGCAAGGCCGCTTCCATCTTGACCTGCACCGTGATGTCCATCTGCGTCATGACCGATCCGATGACGTTCTTGATCGCATCTCGGATCGGCTCGGCGTGCAGCAGGATCGTGCGCCGCTGGCCAGAAGCGCCGAACGGCTCGATTTCGACGATGTCGCGCACCGATTCACCGGATTTCAGCGCCCGTGTCAGTCCCCATTCATCGGGCTGCAACCGGCGCCCATGGCGCGTCGATCCATCCGCCCACCAGCCCTTCCAGGAACTGAGTTCGTCCACCGATTCCGCATTCGGATGCTCTCCCCAGATACGGCGGTTCTCGAAATTGAGCAGCAGCATCTTGCCGTTCTTGTCTGCCATGCCGATGCCCACCGGTGCCGCTTCCAGGACAGCATCGAGCCGGAGCCGCTCGGTGGTGGCCTGCGCCTCCGTGATTTCTGAAAACCGGCGGACCGATTCGGCCAGTGCCTGATCAATCGCCTCGTTGAATCGCGTCACGTCATCCGGATCGGTGCTCGGATCGTCATTTGTCTTGCGGGCCCATAATTTAAGAACGCTTGCCCGCAACGCGCGATATTCGGACACCAGCTGATTGATCGTATATCCCGCTGCCAGCCTGCCGGTTGCATGGATTTCCGCATAGGTTTCCTTTGCCTCCGCCGGTGCCTGCCCTTTTGATTTTTCGACTTGCTCGTGGGGCGTCTGCGCCGTCTCCAGATCGGCCACGATCGTGTCCAGCATCAGGGATGCATGGTCGCGCAGGGCAGCGTCATCCATCGTGAAGGCTGGTGGTTCGATCGATCGGGCGAAACTTTCCCATGCTTCGAGGATGGCATTCTTGTTGGACGAAATGAAAACAGAAAGCCGCATCGCGAGGTCAGTACAGGAGGGAGCAGGCCGGGTACGGCCGAGCACCCGCAGTGCAGTTGCAGCGGGTGTAAAAAATCGGAGGAAAGGCGGGCCGAAGTGCCCAGGCAGAAAGCCGAGAAAAAAGTAAGGGGAAGCGAGAACTTCCACGCCCCTGCCGGGACGTTTTTGGGGTGCACGTTCGTGCAAAATCAAAGCCGATTCAGTATGGCATCATTTGTGCACTGAAACGACTGTCAGGCAATGTAAACCGTGAATACAACGACTTGCGTTGACGCAATCTGACCACCGTGAAGATGGCTATTCAGTCGTCCGCGCCTTCCTGTTCGGTCGCCTCACCGTGCCATTCGCCCCGAACGGCATCGATTCGCCCATAGGACCCATTCTTTTCATCATTTGGTCCGGCAGCAAAATACAAGGTGTTCACCAACTGTTTCTGGAATCCGTTACCGAAACTCAGCCCCCACAGACCATGGACATGCAGTGGGCGGTGGTCGGCAGTGCGCAACTTGCCGACGAAACGTCCGCTGCCCGGCTCATACGCATTGATCACGCCATTTCCAAAATTACCGACCAGCAACCGATTGCTGAAACGCCCGAAGCCGGCCGGCGCCAGAGCCATGCCCCAGGGGGCATCGAGCGCACCCTGCGACACCAGCCGTCTGATCAAAACACCGTTTGGATTGAAGACATTGACGAAGCCCAGGCCCCGACCTGTGATCTCATCGTGTTTCGCCGCATCCTGTTTTGCATAACTGACATAAATATTGCCGAGGATTGCCTGAATGCCGAAGGGTGCATAGCCAACCGGTAAGGAACCATCTGCAAACGCGCCTGGCGCCAACGTCACCGGCTTGAAGGCAGCGTCGAACACGTCAATGCGGCCATTATGAAAATCGGTCGCATACAACAGGCTGCCATTGCCGGCTGCGCTCAAGGCCAGACCTTTGTAGACGGCATGCGTTGTCTTGGAAGCGTCGATCACCCGCACGGCGTTGGTCAGGTTGACGGCAGGCGACCAGCCGGCGATGACGCCATCCTCGGTGGCAAAGATGAAGCGGCTGGGACCCGTCAGGCTACCCTGCGTGACAACGAATTCCGACGAGCCGCTGAAGACGATGCCGGTCGGCGTGCCCTTGCCCACGGCACCCGCAGGCGCCGGCACCTGAACCACCAGCGACTGCGGCTTGCCAACGCCATCGTACAAGGTGGAGACCCCTGTCCCGTTCGCCGCTATCCAGGAAAAACCATACGGGTTGAATGCAAGTCCCCAGCCATTGACCAGATTTGGATCCTTGTTCGGCGCAACGATGGCGCCGTTGGACACCAAAGTTTGCGCCTGATAATAAGAACTCTCCGCCTGCGCGACAGGAGCACCGGCAAACGCCAGCACAATGGCGAAGGGGAAACGGGTTGCAGCACGCTTTGTCATTTGCAAGGCATTCATGCGTCATGCTCCAATATCCGTTCTGCGTGAATCGGGGAAGTTGCAGATTCACGATAGTGGATGCACGCTGCCACGGCGAGGTGAACGAAGCGTTCATTTGACGAGCGTCACATGGCGATGACGATTGCATTCATGTGCTGCAGTTCAGGCAAATCGATCTTGCCGGTCACCGGCGAAATGCGCGCCGGCCACTCTCGAGCGGGCGATTGCCGGACTGTTCTGCCATTCAGTACCGGTACCCGAATTGCCGTTCCAGATCGCTGCTGGCCAGCACCAACTGGCCGGTATCGATCAGTGCAATGAACGCGGTGGGGTCATGTAGCGGCATTGACCCGGGCCGTGGCCCGCCGATCGTCTGCACGAACAACGCATCGGCATCGATGACGTACAGGCAGTTCTGCTGCAAATTGGTCAAGGTGGCTCGGCGAAAACGGTGCCGAAACTGGCGTTTCTTGCACTCCGCGACTGCGGCCAATGCAATGTCGGCAACGCGTCGTCGCTCGGCTGCGGCCGCGCAGGAAAAGTCGCTTGGGCCGGTGATCAGCTTGGCCAGGTAGGCGAAGAGGTGGCCGCCCTTGACGTCTTGCAGACGCTCTCGGACGACCGTGGCGATGTCGGAGAGCCGCTTTGCGCAAGCGCGCGCCATCCCCATCAACTTGAAGATGCCCGCCCGCGACACGCCATTCGAAGAGAGCCACGCGAGATCTGCCGGCACGCCGTTTTTCGGTAGCGCGGGCGGTTGATGCTTTGCGCTAGTTGGTTCTGTTAACGTTTGGCGGGCGGACAAAATGGCAGACGGTGGGCTGTGGATAAGTGGCGAATCGGCGGCTTGCACGGGCGCATCCGGGGCAATTTTTGGCGCAGGACTGCCGGTGATTTCAGGCGCGTCGTCTGGTTCGGGCAGCAACTGGGGCGCGTCGATCAAGCCCGTCAGGGCAGCTGCCAGTGGGGTCAGGCGAATGCGGGCGACAGCGAATCGGCCGTTGCGGCTTTTGCGTTCCTGGTCCAGCACGTCAATCAGCTGCCGATCCTCGAGCACCGCAAGCTGGCGAAAGAGCGTGCGTTCGGACATGCCGCTGCGCTCAGCAAGTGTTTTCTTGTGGGCGAAGATGGATTCGAAGGGTCGTTGCTGTGACACGAAACGGCACAGCTCGGCCAGTGCGCTGCGGGCACGCAGCGGCAAGCCTTTGATGTGCATGGCGTTGTCGAAGGCGCGCAGGATGCGATTGGGCAGGTTCTTGCGTTTGGCCGGGACGAGTGGAGCCCCGGCGGCTTCATGGCTGAGCATGAATTTCTCCGTAAGTGCAAAGGGTTTGATGTACCTCTTGCGCTGTCGAGAAAGTCACACTAGACTTCAACTTGTTGTTGGTTGATGTCGCTTTTTTTTCTTTCTCGGCGGCTCATGCTTAAAAGCTCGGTTTGCAGCCGGGCTTTTGCATTTCTGAGGCCGATGTGTGTTGGCCTGGTCAGTTCATCTTCTTTTTTTCCCCTTTTTTTTCGTGGTGGCCTCGACACCGATTCGTTGCATGAGCGAACGGCGCTAGTGCATCGTTCGTGTTGCATTCGATGGCATGTCTGCCGCATCTCCCTGCGTTGACAGGCGTGGTGGTGAACACGCGTGGATGCGCCGGGCGACGTGGGTTGCGTAACCAAATCGATCTCTCAAATCCTGATTGAAAAAAAGGGTATGGCGTTTGATGACGCGCACGCGGGGCCGGTTTGTTTCGCAAAAAATGAGCCGCAGTGCAGCATCATCGTTTCTTGACTCATTGCAAAGTTTCTATAAGCTTGGCGACGCTACCCACCGCGTCAGACGGCGGGATCTTTCCAACATCAGGAGACACCATGCCCGCCGCCCCTCGCTTCGTTCGACGCTTCCCTGCACTGCCTTCACTCACCGTTGTGCTGTCGGCCGCCGCGTTACTTGCTGCTGCGACCAGCGCACACGCCGTTGTCGTCCTCCCCAAATACAACGTCGATGTCGCCACCGTGTCGGTATCCGGGCTTTCCTCGGGCGGCTACATGGCTGCGCAAATGCATGTCGCCTATTCCAAAACCATCCGCAAGGGCGCCGGCATCGTCGCCGGTGGCCCGGTGTACTGCTCGCAGGGAAACATCAACCTCGCGGTCGGCCCCTGCACCGCCGACACGGCATCGCGCAACCTCCCGTATCTGCTATCGGTGGTCAATGGCTGGTCGAACAATGGCTACATCGATCCGGTATCCAACCTGGCCAATTCGAAGGTTTATCTGTTTTCCGGCACGATCGATTCGACCGTGCGCCAGCCGGTCATGAACGACCTGAACACGATGTATCGCAACTACATCACCGGCACCAGCGTGACTTATAAAAACACGATCGCCGCCGAACATGCG
>JAYTLK010000203.1:0-5378 GCA_043729515.1 Herminiimonas sp. | reverse complement strand
CAGATTGGTTCGGGCGGGCCGGTCGGCAGCGGCAGCCAGAGTTTCGATGTCCTCGGCACCACCGTGCAGGTGCCGACCGACGGCCGCCTGCGCCACGTCTTCGAGATGACCGTCAACCTGAGGAACGCCTCATGACTGCTGCGCCCGTCTCAATCCCACGTCGGCGGCGGGCACATGCCCAGCGCGGCTCGATCCTGATCATCACCATCATGCTGCTGTTGATGGTGACGGTGCTGGCCGTTGGCGCGCTGTCGTTGAACAGCAGCCAGACCCGCATGGCCACCAACACGGCCGACGCCCAGATCGCCTTCCAGACCGCCGAGGGCGCCTTGAACCAGGTACAGAGCAATCTCCTGGCCGGCAACTATCCGGACGCGAGTTTTTATGCCAACACCGCCGGCTTCTATGTCTTCGATCCGGCCGTCGCACCCCTGGCCACTACCGTCAATTTCACCACCAGCGCCGCGGTGCAGGGTTTTCCGGGCAGCTCCGGCACCGCCGCATCCTTCATCATCGAATTGCTGCCTTCGTTCGTGCGGCCCGGCCAGAGCATGCAGCAGGCCACTCGCGTCTACCGGATCACCTCGCGCGCCGTCGGCCCCAGCGGTGGCTCGGAGGTCAAGCTGCAGGCGACCGTGCAGGTGCAGCAGTAGCGCCATGCCGCAGGGGCGTGCCGTCGTTGCCGTTGTCTTCGTTTTCGTTTTCGTTTTCGTTGCCGTTGCCGTTGCCGTTGCTGCCGTCGTAGCCATTTTTTTTCGTTGTTCCGATCGTTTCGTCAAGCCTCATCTGCCAGAGCGTCGTACCCGGAGGACCACCCCATGAAGACCGCACCCGCCACCATGTCACGCAGCGCCCGCCTGCCAGCCCTCGTCGCTGTCGCCGCCGCGGCTCTGCTGATCGGCACCGGCGCCTCGAATGGTCCGGCCACCGCCGCCCCGTCAGCTTCCCCTCTGGCCATTTCGCAGACGCCCTTGACGGTGTCCTCGGCGGCGCATCCACAAGTCCTGTTCGCGCTCGGCAATTCGGAATCGATGGACGGCACCTTGAGCGGCGCCATCATGACCGGCTCCGGCAGCCTTGCCAGCAATCTCGATACCCTGAAGGCGTCGAGCTCGCCGGCAAGCTACGCCGTGCCGGCCGGATTCTCTCCGCCGGTGCAGGGGGCCGATGGCAGCGGCAACGCGCCCTACACGGTGTCGCAGGGCGGCTACCTGGTCGACAACGGCGCCAGCCGCCTGAACGTGGCCAAGGCCGGCATTCAGGCGATCATCAGCGCCTATATCCAGAACACGGACTTCGCGCTGGAAACCTACAGCACCACCGGCACTTCGGTCTACACGACCTGGGTGTACTACATGTCGCCCCCGATGAGCAGCGGCAATCCGGGCGGAAGCTTCGTCTTTACCAGCACAAAGCTGGCCGGCAAACGGTATGTCGACAATCCCTGCTACGGGCATGCAAGCGCGACAACGACGGTCAAGAACAACTGCACCGCAATCCTCGGCAGTCCATCGCCGGGGCTGTACACGGCCGCCCAGGTGACCGCCGCCCTGTACATGGAAATCAGCGCCTCCAGCGACGACCCGAACATCAACGACGTTTTATATGCGTCAAGCGAGCCAGGCGTCTTCGTCACCTATGGCGGCACGACGCCTGCGACGCCGTATCCTCCTAATTATTCCCTGACCAATTACAACAACGGCAACATCTTCATCAATTACGCCAAGGCAGTGCCCAACGCCAGTACCGGTGCCGGGCCAACCAACGCCGGCTATGTGCCATTCACGCCGCAGGTGATGAACGTGCAGCGCGGCTTCGGTTTCGGTGGCGGTCAGTCATCGACCAGCGGCAACGTGGTCGTGTCGCTGAAAACTGCCGGCACGACGCCCACCGCAGCAACCGTCTCCGCAGCAGTGGCCGCATTCACCCCCTTCCTGCAACCGGAGACAAATGTTTTTGCAACGCCGGAAATCAAGGCGGTGGCCGGTCAGGCGCCGACCGCCGGCCTGCTGGCCAAAGCCAAGAGTTATTTGTCGAGCATTACCAGCTCCAACACCGGCTGCGCGCCACAGCAATACGTGGTGCTGATTTCAGACGGCCTGCCGACCCAGGACCTGGCAGGCAAATACTGGCCACCGTTGGGCAGTGCGGCCGCTGACGGCTATGGCGTCACGGCCACCTTCAACAGCGACGGCACCCTGGCCTCGACCAACGACCAGGCGCTGACCGACACCATCACCAACCTCAACGCACTGCGCAATGCCGGCATCAAGACCTTCATCATCGGTCTCGGCGCCGGTGTGGACGCGTCCTTGAATCCGCAAGCCGCCGCCACCCTGCAGGCAATGGCACTGGCCGGCGGCAATGCATCGGCTGCCAACGGCAAGGCCTATTATCCGGCGACCAATCCGGCCGAACTGGTGGCCGACCTCAACAGCATCCTCTTGTCGGTCCAGGCCGGCACCCTCTCGACCACCGCAGCCTCGGTCAACTCGACCCACCTGCAGACCGGCAGCGTCGAATACCAGTCCAGTTTTACCTCCAAGGACGCGACTTACCAGGATTGGACCGGCAACCTGCAGGCAATCCCGCTCGACGCCACCACCGGCATTCCGACCGGCACCGCGAACTGGTCCTCGCAGGGACTGCTCGACACCAAGGTCGCCGGCAGCGGCTGGTCCAACACACGGGTCGTGGCGACCTGGAATCCGGCAGCCGGCTCCGGCACCACGGCCACCGTCGCCGGCGCGGCACCTTTTCAGTGGAACAGCCTTACCGCCGGCCAAAAAACGCTGCTGCAACCGTCCGACAGCCTCGGCCAGAGCCGCCTGGAATACCTGCGCGGCAGCACCGCGCTTGAAAAACGCAACGGCGGCAGCTTCCGCAATCGCAGCCACATCCTGGGCGACATCGTCGACAGTCAACCTGCCTACGTCGGCGCGCCGTCGGGCTCGTATTTTTCAGCCAGCTACCGCACCTTCGTGCAAAACAAATCCGCCCGCACGCCGATGCTCTACGCCGGCGCCAACGACGGCATGCTGCATGCCTTCAATGCCACCAACGGCGCCGAGCAGTTCGCCTTCGTGCCCTATGGCGTCTTCAACAATCTCGACAACCTGGCCGACCCGCTCTACAACCAGAACCATCTGTTCTACGCGAACGGCTCGCCGCAATTCGGCGACGTCCAGTTCGCCGATGCCAGCTGGCATACGGTGCTGGCCGGTGGCCTCGGTGGCGGCGGCAAATCGGTCTATGCGCTCGACGTCACCAATCCCGGCAACATCACCTCCGAGGCGACCCTCGCCGCGGCAGTGCTGTGGGAGTTCAGCGACGCCAACGATCTTGGCCTGACCTACAGCGAGCCGCAGATCGCGCAGATCAATGCGTCGCCGAATTTCGCGGTGTTTTTCGGGAACGGCTACAACAGCAGCAGCAACAAGGCCGTGCTGTACGCATTGAATCCGGCCACCGGCGCCCAGATCGCCAAGATCGACCTGTGCGCAGCCGTCGGCGGTGCTTGCAATACCGGGCTGCCGCAGGGCCTGTCGACGGTTTCGATCGGCAACAGCGACGGCCTGCAGGGCCAGCCGATCACGCAGATCTACGCCGGCGACCTGCAGGGCAATCTCTGGGCCATCGACGTCAGCAACGCGACGCCGAGCAACTGGACCGTGCGCCTGCTGTTCCAGGCCCGCGACAGCCTGGGCGCCATCCAACCGATCACGACCGCGCCACAGGTGACGCTGCATCCGAAATTCCCGACCCTGCAAGGCTCCTTCATCATGGTCGGCACCGGGCAATTGCTGACGGTTGGCGACTTGTCTTCGCAGCAAAACCAGTCGGTGTACGGCATCTGGGACAAGCCGGGTACCAGCAACGTCGTTGCCCGCAGCAACCTGCAGGTGCAAACATTGAGCACGGCAACCTACAACAGCACTACCCTGATCAATGCCACCGCGACCCAGATCGACTGGTCCACGAAACGCGGCTGGTACGTCGATCTGCTGACGGCCGGCCAGCGGGTCGTGACCGCGCCGCAGTTGTTGAACGGCGCCTTCCTCGCCACGCTCAACACGCCACCTGCCAACGTCTGCAGCAACGTCTTCACGTCGCAATTCATCGAACTGAACTTTGCCAATGGCGGCGCCTTCGACACGCCGCAGATCGATGTCACCGGCGATGGCCTGATCAATGCCAGCGACACGATCAATAACAAGAATCCGGTCGGCATCACGCTGCCGGGCGGCTTTGCCAGTTCGCCGACCGTCATCGGGCCGAACAACAAGAATCAATACATCAAGCTCATCACCCTGTCGGGCGGCACCCAGCAATCGGTGCGGGACCCGAACAACACGCCACGCCGCATCACGTGGTGGCAGATCAAATAAATGAAAAGGCAGCCCATGCACCAGCAATTGAAGACGCCGATGTGCCAGCACCCGCACCGACACCGGCGCCAGCGCGGGTTCACCCTCATCGAAATCATGATCACGGTGGTGATCGTGGCGATCCTGGCGGCAGTCGCGCTGCCGTCGTACCGCTCGTATGTGCTGCGCTCGCACCGGGCCGATGCGATGCAGGCCCTGGCGGAAGGTCAGGCCATCATGGAGCGGTGCTATGCGCAAACGTTTTCGTATGCGGCCGGGGGTGCCTGCACCAACACGGTGGCGCCAAATTCCCCGCAAGGGTATTACCAGATCGCACTGTCGAACCAGTCTGCCACGAGCTACACCGTGACGGCGACGCCTACGGTGGGCAACATGCAAACCGGCGACACGCAATGCGCCACGATGTCGATCGACCAGGCGAATCAGAAAATCGGCAAGGACACCGCCAGCAACGCGCAGTCGGCATGCTGGAATCCGTGACGGCCGTGTCGTTGTCGGGTGCAGCCGGAGACGCCAGCCCGGCCCGATACGGCCAGCGGTGATGCGTCTGCCGCCTGCGGCGGCTCAGTCGACCGGCACCGCCCGGTAGCGGCCGACTTCCTCGCGCGAGACAGCCGGCGACCGGTTGCCCCAACTCGCGCGCAGGTAGCTGACCAGATCGGCGATCTGCGCGTCGTCGAGCACCGGGCCGAAGGGCGGCATGCCGAACGGCCGCGGATTGCCGGCAGTGGCTGGCGCAAAGCCGCCATGGAGCACCATCCGGATCGGATTGACGGCGCTTGACATCAACAGCGCCCGGTTGCCGGCCAGCGGCGGATAGGCCGGCGGCGCGCCTCGGCCATCGGCGCCGTGACAATCGATGCAGTGGTTGCGGTAGAGCGCGGCGCCCCGTACCAGTTGCGGGTCGCGCAGCGCCTGATCATCATGCTGAGCGGTGGCATCGCGCGGTACGGTGGCATCCGGCGTCACGAGGTTGCCGCCAGCAGCGGT
>JAYTLK010000202.1:0-9236 GCA_043729515.1 Herminiimonas sp. | reverse complement strand
TAGGGCAATATCAGGACATCCTCGCTGCGCCTCGCTTGACCTCATGCCAGGCTGCCGCCGTCCTTCCGGAGAATTGAAACGCCATGGTGTCCGGTTCCTCCTTCAGCGCCGATGCAGCGTCCCCGCTTGGCCCAGCCCGGCAACGCGAACTCCTGCATCGCCTGGTCGTGCTGGCAATGCCCCTGATCAACGACCAGTTGGACGGCTTTTCTGCGCGCCTCTCGGCAGCGCTGCTGGCCGGCTCGGAGCAGGCAGCTGATGGCAAGGATGCAAATCAGGGCTTCAATGCGGGCAACCTGCTGAAGAAAAATGCGTATCCGTTCTATCACATTGCCTCTGCCACCTTGCGCAACGCGCTGCAGGACGAAATCGACAGCCTGGACCAGCTGGTGCAGAAAGTCGTGCAACCGGCCAACGGCGAACTGCGCCTGGTGCCGTTCGTGGAAATTGAAAACCGTCTGCTGCTAGACAGCGCCGCACGACCGCTCGACATTGCCCACGCCGCATTGCTCTCCGGCCTGAACCTGCGCTTGGCCGCCCTGCTCGGCCGTGAACAACTCAATCTCGCGGAGAACCCGTTTCGTCCCGCCGTGCTGCTGGGCGCGATGGACCGGGCCTGGCGCGAATTCCATCCGCATCCCGAGTCACATCACTTGATGCTGCTGCACATGAATGCCGGCGTGTTCCTTGACCTGGAACCAGTACTGGCGGCGGTCGACCGTGGCCTCATCGACGCCGGCGTCCTGCCGAATCTGGTCGATCACTACCAGATCCGAAAGTCTGCCGGCAACCGCAACACGCCGAAGGAGAGCACGGCCGATCCGAAATTGATCCGGCAGCTGCGTCGGCTGCTCACGCCGGAGAGTGCCGCTGCCCAGGCCAGCGCCTTTGATGCGCCGGCGGGTGATCCACCGGCCGGCAGGGCCACGGCTCCCGCAGGCCATGCCGTGCACGCCGTGGCGCCGGCGGCCGGGTGGACCTCACAGCCCTCCGGGGTGCCGCCGATACCGATTTCACCTGCCTTGTCGGCCTACCTTGCCGATCTGCAGAAACGCGTGCCGATGCAGCTGCAAGCCGGTGCGGCACAATCTGCCTACCGCCTGAGCGAGATGCAGCACCAGATGCCACGCGGCGCAATGACGGCCGCCGACGAAACCACGGTCGATGTCATGAGCCGGATTTTCGAGGCAGTGTTTCGCGACGCGAATATTCCGCAGCAAATGAAGGACCTGATCGGCTATCTGCAGATTCCGGTTCTGAAAGCCGCACTGATCGACAAGGAATTCTTTTTCGAAGATGCGCATCCGGCACGGCGCCTGATCAGTCTGTTGACCAACTCCAGCGTCGGCTGGGACCAGAACAAGGGCCGCGACGATCCCTTGTATCAGGCAATCCGCCACAACATCGACCGGGTGCAGCATTTTGACAGCGAGATTGCGCTGTTTTCCGAAGTGGTGGCTGATCTCGAAGCATTCCTTCAAGAAGAAGACAACAAGGCGGCGGCAAATCTGTCGGCGCCGATCACCCAGGCGCTGAAACAGGAAAAATTGCGCGAGGCGACGCGCTGTGCTTCCAGCGACGTTGCCGTCAGAGTCGCCACCGGAGAAGTTGTTACATTCGTCGAGGCTTTTCTGGAAAGCCGCTGGGTGCCTGTGCTGGCTCTTGCTCACAGCGTGAAGGATGAGAAGCCGCAGGTGCTGCAGTCCGCCATCAAGACCATGGACGAACTGATCTGGAGCGTACAGCCAAAGATCACGGCGCAACAGCGCAAGGAGCTGGTAGCGAAATTGCCGGCGCTGCTGACGACCCTGAACAAATGGCTCAACGTGCTGAAATGGGATGATGCCGACCGGCTGCAGTTTTTTGCCGATCTGGCCGAATGCCACGCCTCGATCGTGCGCGCGCCGCTGGAAATGTCGCCGCACCGGCAGCTGGAACTCGCCGTCGAGGCGGCCAAGAAGGCAGCTGAGAGGCGGCTTGAAAAACGCGCTGCGCAGCCGGTCGAATCGGTCGCGCCACCCGACCCGTTCCTGCAGCAGGTCGATGGGTTCGAACGTGGCATGTGGTTTGAATTTCGGCAAACGGCGACCACCAAGCGCACCCTTAAGCTGGCCTGGGTCAGCCCACTGAAAAGCCTGTACATCTTTACGACAATGCAGCGGGAAGAAGCATTTTCCTTGTCATCGCAGGTGCTGGCGCAGAATTTGCGCGATGGCATCACGAAAATGGTCGTGGTCGATCACTTCGTCGATCAGGCGTTGGCAGACGTGCTCGATGAATCCCGTGCTGCCGATGCGCTCGACGCACCGGCCTGAGAATTATCGCATTGCCGCTGGATCGTGCTCTGGTGGCAGTCGGTTGACAGTCACTTGCTCATCACCTGCGCATTGGCGCACTTGCATGCCCTCTGCACCGCAAGCGCTACTCCGGGCGCGCACCGCCCACGTCGACCATGGCGTCGCCGCATCGCGTATGATTTCGGTTCCGCCGTGCAGACAGAGACCGGAAAAACGATGAGCCATTCGCATGACCACCCGGAGCATTCCGACGATCACCACCCTCCGCATCTGCAAGACAATGCGGCAGCGGTGGATCCCACCCAGGCATGGCGTACCGACGGCGTGTGCGTCGTGCGGGGCGACCAGCTCGATGGCAATACTGCCCAAACCCCTGGCATGCAGCGGGCGGCGGCCATCAATCATGCGCGGGTCGGTGCGCAAAAGCTCTGGGCTGGCACGGTCACGATCCATCCGAATGCGAAGACCGGCGCCCATCATCACGGTGCGTTGGAAAGCGTGATCTATGTCATCCGTGGCAAGGCACGCATGCGTTGGGGCGACCATCTTGAATTCACTGCGGAAGCCGGTCCGGGCGATTTCATTTATGTGCCGCCGTATGTGCCGCATCAGGAAATCAATGCCAGCCCGGACGAGGCGCTGGAATGCGTCCTGGTGCGCAGCGATAACGAAGCGATCGTCATCAATCTCGACATCGAACCGGTCGAGCAGCCGGAGAATGTTGCCTGGATCGATCCGATCCATCGGTCTCCGCATGCCTGAGGTCTGATCTGGCCTGATCTGGTCTGTTCTGGCCTGATCTGGCCTGATCTGACCTGGAAGCGCCGCCATCGATCTTCAGGTTATGGCCAGGCCGGCGGCCGTTACCCCGATCGTCGCCCCGGCACCAATCAGTCCTGTCCAGCCAGTGCCGAAAGCGACGGGCCGGTGATGCGGCAGATGCGCCATTCCGGCATCACGACCGCGCCCAGACCTTCGTAGAAACCGATCGCATTCGCATTCCAGTCCAGCACAGACCATTCGAAGCGGCCGCAACCGCGTTGCAGGGCCAGCGCCGCCAGATGTGCAAGCATCGCCTTGGCATGGCCGCGCCGCCGGGCCTGGGGACGGACATACAGATCCTCCAGATACAACCCCTTGCGGCCGAGGAAGGTCGAGAAGTTGTGGAAGTACAGGGCGAACGTGACGATCTCGCCCTTCTCGTTTTTTGCGCCGTCAACGTGCATTGCAGGCTCACTGCAGGCTTGCGCATCGGCCTCGAAGCCGACGATGCACTCGCAGGCAGGCTGCGCGCCGAACAAGGCTTCCTGCAGCAGGGGCACATCGGCCACCACGAGATGCGCCAGTTGCTCGAATTGTGCCAGTTCGGTGATCAACGACAGAATGGTGGAGACGTCCTCAAGACGTGCCGGGCGAATGGTGAGGCGGTTGATGACGGTCATGCGAAATTCCTTGCAGCGTGATTTTCGGATCAGTCGACGTCGAAGCGCACGCCTTGTGCCAGCGGCAGGCTGCTGCTGAAGTTGATGGTATTGGTGGCGCGCCGCATGTAGGTTTTCCAGGCGTCGGAGCCCGATTCGCGGCCGCCGCCGGTCTCTTTTTCGCCACCGAAGGCGCCGCCGATCTCGGCGCCGCTGGTGCCGATGTTCACGTTCGCCAGCCCGCAGTCGCTGCCGGTGACGGACATGAAGCGTTCGGCTTCGCGGATGTCGTTGGTCAGGATCGCTGAAGACAAGCCCTGCGGCACGGCGTTGTGCAGCGCGATTGCTTCGTAGAGATCGTCATAGGCCAGCACGTAGAGAATGGGCGCAAAGGTTTCGCGGTACATGACGGCGGTTTGCGCCGGCATGCGCACCAGAGCCGGCCGCACGTACCAGGCGCTGGTATCGGCGAGTGATTCGATGCCGGCGGCGGACGTTGTGATCGGCGGGGAACCGCTGCCGGTGCCCGTCGCAGCAACATCGCCGCCGATCAGGATTGCCAGGCGTTCCCCGCCGGTCACCGTGCCTCCCTCTTCCCGCGCCTGGGCAAGTGCAGACTGCATCGCCGCGAAGGCAGCCTGGTCGATCAGCGGCCCGACCAGGGTCCCATTGGCCAGCGGATCACCAACGCTCACGGTGGCATAAATTTTTTCCAGGCGCGTCACCAGCGCATCATGCACGTTGCGGTGCACGAACAGGCGCCGCAGGGAAGTGCAGCGCTGGCCAGCAGTGCCAACCGCGGAAAACGTGATCGCCCGCGCGGCGAGGTCGAGGTCGGCGCTGGGCGCGACGATCATGCCGTTGTTGCCGCCGAGTTCGAGCAGGCTGCGCCCGAGGCGCTGCGCCACCGTCACCGCCACCGCGCGCCCCATGCGAACGCTGCCGGTGGCGCTGACCAGCGGCACCAGCGGAGCGGCGGCAATCGCTGCGCCGACATCGGCACGGCCGATCAGCACCTGGCACAGGTTCGATGGCGCCAGCGCCGGATGGGCGGCCGCGAATTCGGCCAGCGCCTGGTCGAACAGCGATTGCACCGCAATGGCGGTGAGCGGCGTTTTTTCCGATGGCTTCCAGAGCACGGCATTGCCGCATACCAGCGCCAGCGCTGCATTCCAGGCCCAGACCGCCGCCGGAAAATTGAAGGCGGTGATGACGCCGCACACGCCCAGCGGATGCCAGGTTTCCATCATCCGATGGCCAGGACGCTCGCTGGCGATCGTCAGCCCGTGCAACTGGCGCGACAAGCCGACGGCAAAGTCGCAGATATCGATCATCTCCTGCACTTCGCCTGCGCCCTCGGCAACGATCTTTCCGGATTCGAGACTGACCAGACGGCCAAGGCGGGTCCGATGCACGCGCAGCACATTGCCGAGCAGGCGCACCAGTTCGCCGCGCACCGGCGCCGGCACGGTGCGCCATTGCCGGAAAGCGGCATCGGAACCAGCAATGGCCGATTGCACATCGGCTGCGGTGGCCAATTTCAGCCGGGCGATGCAAGCGCCGTCGCGCGGTGCGCGCACGGCCAATGCGTCACCATCAAAGGCGCGGGTATCGAATTCGAGGTCAAGAAAAATCTGGCGGCTGTTCATGCATGCTCCGGGTTGGTGTCCGGGTGCGGCGCCCGGATGGCGAGACCCGCATCATAGACCGGCGGTGCGATGCGTGACAGCCAGGTGTGCGCGCAGGCAAAAAAAAGCCCGCTGCGGGAGCGGGCTAAATCCATATCATGAGGATACAGAGGAGACGCCAAAACTATAGCTGCCGCCTCGCATCACCTCCAATTTCGATTCGCGATATCTGCCATACGATTCATGAATGACAACGCCGGTCATGAGATCAGGCTGGCGGCGATGTTGATCGACATCCCGAGGATGACGGCATTGAACAGGAACCCCATGACCGTATGTGCCAGCACGACCTTGCGCATCGCCGTCTGCTGGACCGCGACATCGGAAGTCTGGACCGCCGCCGAAAGGGTGAAGGAAAAATACAGGAAGTCCCAGTAATCGGGTTGGGCGGTGTCGCCGGGGAACTTCAGCGGCGGGTCATCCCGGTCAGCGTTGTAGAACAGGCGCGTGTAATGCACCGCGAAGATGGTCCCGACCAGGAACCAGGAGCCGAGCACGGTAGCCACCGTCGACACGTAGTGCAACAACTGTTCCGTACCTTCGAGATCCTTGGCCCCGGCCAGTTGCAGGATGATGGCGAACAGACTGGCGCTGGCCGCCACGCAGACCAGCATCAGCACCACGGTGGCGCTCTCGTCTTCCTGTTCGGCAAATTCGCGCACTTCTGTCGCATCGGCGCGGGCCATCAGGACCCACATCATGATCAGATATAGCCAGACAAACACATCCCAGCCGACCACCGCGCATTGGAGCGGCGGCAGCTCCAGGCGCGCGCCGAAACCGACCAGCAGACCTACCAGCACCGACAGCAGGAGACGCGGATGGAAGCGAACGAGTTTCAAGAATGCGAAGTGTTTCAGCATGGCAGGCGCGAAATAAAATTCCGCACAATAACAGGTACGGGTGCGCAATCAAAATTTCGATTCACCGGATGTTGCCTCTGGCCGTGAACCGAGCGCTCTTCAGGCCTTGATCACCAGCACGATCGCGGCCGCGATCAAGCCGAACTTCAAGCCGTAATATACGGCGCGGTTCCAGCGCTTCAGGCGTCGCCGGTACTGTCCTGCCGACCAGGCAAGGTGGAACAGCTTGTTGATGCCGCCGGTCTGGTCCCCAGTGTCATTGGGCGAACTGGCGGCGGTCATCATGGTACGGCCGAGCCAGCGATTCAAGGCGCGTGCCCAGCCGAAGCGCATCGGCCGCTCGACGTCGCAGAACAGGATGATGCGGTCCTGGTCGCTGCCATTGGTGGCCCAATGAATATAGGTTTCGTCAAAGATCACGGCCTGGCCGTCGCGCCAGCTGTAGCGCTGCTGATTGACTTCGATGAAGCAGCGATCGTCGTTCGGCGTGACCAGACCCAGGTGATAGCGCAGCGATCCGGCAAACGGATCGCGGTGCGGGTTGAGCACCGCGCCCGGCGGCAGTTCGGCGAACATCGCGGCCTTGACCGATGGCAAGGTCTTCAGGAGGGCGAAGGTGTGCGGACAAAGCTCCTCTGCCGACGGGTGGCTGGCGTCATACCATTTCAGATAGAACCGCTTCCAGCCGGTCTTGAAGAACGAATTGAAACCGGCGTCGTTGTTTTGCGCCGCCGCCCGGATCTTCTGCGTCTCACGCAGATGCAGGGCTTCGGCACGGATCTCCCGCCAGTTCGCCTGCAAGGCATCGAGCTCACGAAAATCCGTCACCGGCAGATAAGCGTTGGACGACACGCGCGACAAGCTGTACATCAGCATGTTCAGCGGCGCCATGAAGGTCGAGTGATCGAAAAGCTGCCTGAAGAAAGGCAGACGCGCCCGTCCGCGAAAATGAACGAACAGCACCGAGAACACATATAAACCTACGAACCACCACTTCATCGTTCTTCCTTATCGCTCTTGCGGAACGTTCGACACCGTTGCGCGGTCAACCACGCAGATGGCTGGTGCAACCCGCATTTTCGCCGAAATCCGGCTGCCGTGCGCATCGCCGTCCATCTGCCGGCCTCAATACGCAGGCTGGTTCCTTTCATTTCATTGTGGTCGATGTCCACCTCCACGACATCGGCCCCGTCGTCATGTCGGCATCACCGGCGGCATTTGGCGAAAGCGAATTGCCGAACAGACGGTAGCGCTGCGCCTGCCTATACTTCACTCCTGGAAGATACAAACAATCATGCAACAAAACGTCATGCACGCCCCCGCCCAGTACGATCCGAATCAATTGCTCGATGCGCTGATCGCGCACCTGAACCTGAAAAACGATGCGGCGCTCAGCAACGCCCTGCATGTCGCGCGGCCGGTCCTGGCCGCCATCCGGCAACGATCAACAGGTGTCGGCGCTTGGTTATTGTTGCGCATGTCCGAGATCAGCAACCTGAGCATTGCAGACCTGCGTCGCATCATGGGCGACCAGCGCGCTCGCATGCGCGTGGCAACGTCTCGCATTCGCCACCAGACTTGAACCATGCGGCCGGCAGGTGCCGGCCAGTTTGAAGAATGGTCAGTCCCGCGGTCTGCATCCGGCTCAAGCCGTGATCCCGCGATGGCTGTCTTGCAGTCACACCCTCTAGCTCTCACAGCAACATTACGTCACACTCGGTTTTTCGCGTTTCCCTATAATCCCGCAAACAGTATCGGCGCCCGGCCCAACCGGCCAGCGTCGGCGCGACCTGCCGTGCCTGGCAGTTCCTTCCATTTTCGAACGACGCCGCCCACATGCATCCGACCCCGCCACCAGAAGTCACCCAGCCGACCCGCCCTGCCCTGCTGTCGCCAGCGCCGGCGCCTCGGCGCAAACGCGGATGGCTCTGGCTGCTGCTGGCGCTGCTGGCCGCTGGTGCGATCCATTATTTTTTCTTTCGCAAGCCTGCAGTGGCGCCAGAGGCGAGCACGGGTGCGCCGGCGGGCCAGGCGGCGCGTGGCCCTGGCGGTGGTCAGGGGGGCGCCAAGCGGGCGGGTGGCGGCCCCGGTGGTCCGCGTCCGACCGCACCGGTGGTGGCGGCAACGGCCCGCACCGGAGACATCAATGTGTTCCTGAACGGACTCGGTTCCGCAGTGCCGCTCAACACGGTTAGCGTACGGGCCCGCGTCGATGGGCAACTGATGCGCATCCAGTTCAAGGAAGGCCAGGTCGTGAAAGCCGGTGAACTGCTGGCGGAAATAGATCCGCGCGCTTTCCAGGTGCTGGTCACGCAGGCCGATGGCCAGATGGCCCGCGACCAGGCCCAACTCACCAATGCGAAGGTGGATCTGGAACGGTACACGACCCTGTTCCAGCAGGATTCGATCGCCAGGCAGCAGCTCGATACCCAGCAGGCGCTGGTGCGCCAGTATGAGGGCGCAATCAAGGTCGACCGGGGCGTGGTGGACAATGCGAAGCTGCAGCTGAGCTATGCCCGGGTAACGGCGCCGATCAGCGGTCGCATCGGCCTGCGCCAGGTCGATGTCGGCAACATCGTGCGGGCCGGCGACGCCAACGGCCTGGTAGTGATCACCCAGCTGCAGCCGATCACGGTCCTGTTCACCATCCCCGAAGACAATATCCCCGCAGTGATGAAGCAGCTGCAGGCAGGCGTCAAGCTACCGGTCGACGCCTACGACCGGGCCCAGAAAAACAAGCTCGCCTCCGGCCACCTGCTGACGGTGGATAACCAGATCGACCAGACCACCGGCACCGTCAAGCTCAAGGCGCAGTTCGCCAACGACGGTTATTCCCTGTTTCCGAACCAGTTCGTCAACACGCGGATGCTCATCGAGGTGCGCAAGAACGTGGTCATCATTCCGACCGCTGGCGTCCAGCGCGGCACCCAGGGCACCTTCGCATATGTGGTGAAAGCCGACGGCACG
>JAYTLK010000201.1:0-3038 GCA_043729515.1 Herminiimonas sp. | reverse complement strand
GTGGTCGAACGACCGGCAGCGGTGGTCAAGGAATTACTGGAGAACGCGCTCGATGCCGGCGCGACCGCCATCGTCATCCGCCTGGAACAAGGTGGCGTCAAGCGCATCGCCATCAGCGACGACGGCCGCGGCATCGCCGCCGATCAGATGACGCTGGCGCTGGCGCGGCATGCGACCTCGAAGATCACTTCGTTGTCCGATTTGGAGCGGGTCGTCACCCTTGGTTTTCGCGGCGAGGCGCTGGCGTCGATCGCCTCCGTTTCGCAGTTGACGCTCACGACCCGCACCGCCGATGCGGCCCATGCATGGCAGCTGGGCGGCGCCGATGTCGCCACGCTGGCCATCTCGCACCCGATACCGGCATCCGGCACGCATGGCACCACGGTGGATGTGCAGGACCTGTATTTCAACACGCCGGCGCGGCGCAAGTTCCTGAAATCGGAACAGACCGAATTCGGCCACTGCGCTGAAGTCGTGCGGCGCATTGCGCTATCACGCCCGGATGTGGCGATCTCGCTGTCGCACAACGGGCGCACGGTCGATCATTTCACGGTGACCGACATTGCCCGCCGCAGCGCGCAGATCCTGGGTGATGAATTCGCCAATGCACGTCTGGCGCTCGATGACGCTGCAGGTGGCCTGCGTCTGCATGGTTTTGCCGGTTTGCCGACGGCGGCCAAGGCGCGCGCCGATGCCCAGTATTTCTACGTCAACGGCCGCTTCGTGCGCGACAAGCTGCTCACGCATGCGGTGCGCGCCGCCTATCAGGACGTGCTGCATGGCGAACGGTTTCCCGCTTATGTACTGGCGCTCGAGATCGATCCGTCGCTGGTCGATGTGAACGTGCATCCATCGAAGATCGAAGTGCGGTTTCGCGATGGACGGGCGATCCATCAGTTCGTGTTTCATGCGGTATCACGCGCGCTGGCGCAGACGTCGGCCACGGCATTCGGCGGCAGCCCGGCACCGGTGGCAGCACCGACTTCAGTGCTGTCGTTTCTGCGCGCGCAGATCGGATTCGGTGCGGGGTTTTCAGGTGCGGGGGGAAGTGCCGCTGGGATCGGTGGCGGTGGCGCTCGTCCGGTGCATTTCGGTGGTGGATCGTCTGCAATTGGTGTGGCGCAAACGCTGGCCGATTACGGCGCGTTTTTTTCCAGTGCGGAAGGCCGGGCGCCTGTGGCATCCGACGCTGCTCCCCTGCCGCAAGACCCGACACCGCTGCCGGTATCCGACTTCCCGCTCGGCTTTGCACTGGCCCAGTTGCACGGCATTTTCATCCTGGCGCAGAACACGCAGGGACTGGTCGTGGTCGACATGCATGCTGCCCATGAGCGCATTCTCTACGAACAATTGAAGGAGGCACTGGATGCCGACGCAATGCCGGTGCAGTCGCTGCTGATTCCAGTGACCTTCCATGCGGATGGCGTCGAGGTCGGTACCGCCGAGGAGCATGCCGACATCCTGCAGACGCTCGGCTTCGACATCGCGGTCATGTCGCCGACCACGCTGGCCGTGCGCAGCATGCCGGCGCTGCTGCGCAATGCCGATGCACAGGGACTGGCGCGCGACGTCCTGCGCGACGTGCGCGAGTTCGGCGCCTCACGCGCATTGTTGGAGCGCCGCAATGCGCTGCTGGGAACCCTGGCGTGCCACACCGCCGTGCGCGCCAACCGCCACTTGACGACGCTGGAAATGAATGCGCTGTTGCGGCAGATGGAAGTCACCGAACGCGCCGACCAGTGCAACCACGGTCGCCCGACCTGGGTGCAGCTTGGCCATGCCGAGCTGGATCGCCTCTTCATGCGCGGCCAATAGCGGGTGACCGAAGTCAAAGCAATCACGCTGCCCCTGGCGGTGGCGATCATGGGCCCGACCGCTTCCGGCAAGACGGCTGCAGCCCTGGCGATTGCCGCCCGCCTCCCCTGCGAAATCATCTCGGTCGACAGCGCGCTGGTCTACCGCGGCATGGACATCGGTACCGCCAAGCCGACATCGGCCGAACGCGCCGCAGTGCCGCATCATCTGATCGACATCCGCGACCCGGTCGAGCGCTACTCGGTGATGCAGTTCCGCACCGATGCCCTGGCATTGGTGGCCGACATCATCGCGCGCGGCAAATTACCTCTCCTGGTCGGCGGCACCATGTTGTATTTCAAGGGCCTGCGCGATGGCCTCGACGCGCTGCCTGAAGCAGACCCTGCGGTGCGCGCCGAGCTTGATGCGGAGGCGGCCCGGATCGGCATGCCGGCGCTGCACGCACGGCTGGCCAGCATCGATCCGATTACGGCTGCCCGCCTGCCTGCGAACGACAGCCAGCGCATTCAGCGGGCCCTCGAAATTCATCATCTGACTGGCCAGCCGATGTCGGCTTTGCTGGCGCGTCAAGACAAGGTCACGCTGCCGTTTCGTCTGCTGCCGCTGGCGCTGGAACCATCAGACCGTGCGACGCTGCACGCACGCATTGCACACCGTTTCGACGTGATGCTGGCGGCGGATCAGTCCGGTGAATCGCCGCTGTTGACAGAGGTCAGGCAGTTGCGTGCCCGTGGCGACCTGCATCCTGGCCTGCCGTCGATCCGCTGCGTCGGTTATCGCCAGGCATGGGCGCATCTGGATGGCGAGATCGATCGCGCGGCCCTGCGCGAGACCGGGATTGCGGCGACGCGGCAACTGGCCAAGCGGCAGCTGACCTGGCTGCGCGGCATGGCAGAACGCATCATCATCGATTGCCTGGCAAGGGATGCGGCACAGCAGGCGCTGATGATGATCGAGGCAGAACTGGCAGCCAAGCGCCATCCTTGCGAGGTACGCTGAACAAGGTGTTGCAGGAATCGAAACTTGACACGACGGTTGAAAAACCCGATAATTTTCGGCTGTTCGGTGATATAGCTCAGTTGGTTAGAGCACAGCACTCATAATGCTGGGGTCGGTGGTTCAAATCCACCTATCACCACCACGGATACTGCAAACGTTGGCAAAGTTTGATTAAAAACCCCTAAGAAACAAACAGCTTAGGGGTTTTTTTACGCCCATTCGCT
>JAYTLK010000200.1:0-15837 GCA_043729515.1 Herminiimonas sp. | reverse complement strand
GGGATATTTGACTATAAAATTTGAACGGCCGCTAGGCGCTGCATGCCGGAACGCCGCATTGCATTGCCGCCGCTGACGATGCTGCGCGCGCTCGACACGTGCCGGTTGATCCCGTCGCGCTTCGTCGATCGCGAGGATTCGGTACTCGCGCCGCTGGCGGACAACGATGCCGACCTGCAGGCCCTGTTCGCACTCGACAATGCCACCAATGAACGCCTGCTGGCCGAAGCCGGCCGCAGCCTGAGCATCGGCATCGATGAACTGGTGGCCGGCGTGCCCTATGCGCGCATCGTCAACGGCGCATTCTGTTATCCGCATCCGCAGGGCAGCCGCTTCAATGATGGGGAGCGCGGCGCCTGGTATTGCGCACTGACGTATCCGGCGGCGCTGGCAGAAGTAGTATTTCACAAGACTCTGGAATACCAGGAAATCGATGTCTTCGACGACATCGTGCAGTATCAGGAATTCCTGGCTGACATCACCGCCAGCCTGCATGATTTGCGGGCGCCAGAGACGCCAGAGGCGGCAGAGGCGGCATCGACCTTTGCCGATTGCCTCGACCCGGCCAGTTATGCCGCCTCGCAGACATTGGCCCAGCGCCTGCTCGACGCCGGCGCGCTGGGCGTGGTCTATCCGAGCGTACGCCGTCGCCGCGGCACCAACATCGCCTGCTTCAGGCCGGCCATCGTGGCCAACGTGCGCGAAGGCCGCACGCTCAGCCTGTGCTGGCAGGGCAGTCCGACTCCGAAGGTCGCACTGCACGCAGCCGTAACGGCGCGCTTTTCCCGCTGATCGCCCACACCACGCCTGCCAGGCACAGGGCCATGCCGGCAAAACCGACCGCGCCCGGCTGGTAGTGTTCGAAGCGCATCGACAACAACACCGACACCACCGGCGTCAACACGCCGGTATAAGCCGCCTTGCCGGGTCCGATCCGGTTGATGAGAGTGAAATAACAGGTAAAGGCAATCACCGAGCCGCACAGCGCCAGATACAGCATGGCCGACCAGTACACGGGCGAGGCCGGCAGATGCCATGACTGGCCGGTCGCCAGCGCATATATCCCTACCGACAACGCGCCCCAGCCCATGGCCCAGGCCGTGGTAACGAAGACATTGTTGTCATGCTTTCGCCCGACCATCACGGCAACCATGTTGCCGGCCGACGAGGACAGCGTCGCCACCACCGCCAGCAGCAGGCCCAACAGGAATCCGGCGTTGCCACCGGCCTGGCTGCCTGCCGCATGCCAGGCATCGGTCAGCGCCTGCGAAAACAGCATCACCACGCCGCACATCGCCACCGCCGCTGCGCACAGGGTATGCCAGCCCAGCCGCGTGCCGAAGCACAACCGTGCGCCGAGCGCATTCCAGAACACCATCAGCGCAAACAGCACCGCCACCAGCGCCGAGACCAGGTAGTTCTCCGCATGGTAGGTGCAGACATAGGACAAACCGAAATTGAGCAGCCCTTGCAGCATCAACCAGGGTTGCCGACGCCAGGTGATCCATATTGTCTCGTGGCGCGCAAGGCACCAGGCGAACAGCATGGCCGAGCCGAGCGCGAAGCGCAAGAAGACTGAGATTGCCGGTGCCACATCGCCCAGCTGGAAGGTGATGACGAGGAAAGTCGAGCCCCAGATCAGGACGGCGGCGAGGAAGAGCAGGGGAGTGGGCATGAGGGAATCGATGTGTCGGGCATGAAGACATTGGCGGAAGCAATGATGATCTCATGCAACGTATTGTCGTTGCCTGACTTGCTCTTCTGACTGTCGTAAATCAGGCTAGCGCATGGTCTGGCGGTTACCCGCACGAGCGCCAATGAATCCAATGCGCGTTGTCGTACCGATTCAACAGCCAGCACCGGTTAATCTCCCTGCTGTAAACACTGACGGGAATCCCGCATGAACCTGCATCCGCAAGCCGGCCACCCAGCTTCCGATGGCCCGCTGACCGACATCGACGCCTTGCTGTCGGCTTATGACGACCTCCATCCCGATCCGGCGATTGCTGCCCAGCGCGTGATGTTCGGTACTTCCGGCCACCGCGGCAGTTCTATCAACGCCAGCTTCAATGCCGATCATGTCCTGGCGATCACCCAGGCCTTGTGCGAATACCGGGCCACGCAGGGCATCAGCGGCCCGCTGTATCTGGGCATCGATACCCACGCGCTGTCGCTGCCGGCATTTCGCAGCACGATGGAAGTGCTGGCGGCAAATGGCGTCGAGGTCATGATCGCGCCCAACGATGCGCCGACGCCGACGCCGGTCATTTCCCACGCCATCCTCTGCCACAATGCAGCGCGTCCGGCCCGGCCGGCCGATGGCATCGTCATCACCCCGTCGCACAATCCGCCCGACAGCGGTGGCTATAAATACAACCCGCCGCACGGCGGCCCGGCCGGCGGCGAAATCACTTCCCTGATCGAACAGCGCGCCAACCAGTTGCTTGAGCAATGCCTCGACGGCGTGCGCCGGGTGCCGTATGCCGAGGCCATGCGGGCGGCAACCACGCACCGGCACGACTTCATGCAAGCCTATGTTGGTGACCTGGCGTCCGTGCTCGATCTGGAAGCGATTCGCAACGCCGGCGTGCGCATGGGCGTCGATCCGCTGGGTGGCGCGGGCGTCCATTATTGGGATGTGATCGCCGAGCATTACCGGATCAATCTGACGGTCGTCAATCGCACCATCGACCCGCAGTTCGGCTTCATGCGCCGCGACTGGGATGGCGCCATTCGCATGGACCCGTCCTCCACCTACGCGATGCAGGGCCTGGTCGGCATGAAGGACCGGTTTGACATCGCCTTCGCCTGCGACACCGATCACGACCGCCACGGCATCGTGGTCCCTGGCACCGGCTTGATGGCGCCCAATCCGTATCTGGCTGTCGCAATCGATTACCTGTTCTCCCATCGGCCGCAATGGTCCGCGCGGTGCGGCATCGGCAAGACTGCAGTCAGCAGCGCCCTGATCGACCGGGTGGCGGCACGGCGTGGGCGGAAGATCGTGGAAACACCGGTCGGCTTCAAGTGGTTCGTCGATGGCCTGCAATCGGGCGACTTCGGTTTTGCAGGGGAGGAAAGCGCCGGCGCCACCTTCATCCGGCGCGACGGCGCGGTCTGGACCACCGACAAGGACGGCATCACGGCGGCGCTGCTTTCGGCTGAAATACTGGCCGTCACCGGTGACAATCCTGGCCAGGCGCATGTCAAGCTCAGTGCGGAACTCGGCACCTCGTTCTATGACCGGGTCGAGGCAGCGGCCACGCCAGCGCAAAAGAAACAGCTGGCTGCATTGACGCCACAGCAAGTCGCCGGCAACACGCTCGGCGGTGATCCGATCACGGCGATCCTGACCCGCGCCCCTGGAAACGATGCACCGCTTGGCGGGTTGAAGGTGGTGACCGAACAGGGCTGGTTCGCTGCGCGTCCCTCTGGCACCGAGGACATTTACAAGATCTATGCGGAAAGTTTTCGTTCGGCGGATCATCTGCAGGCGCTGATCGCCGAAGCGCAGGCAATGGTCACGGCAGCGCTGGCCACCTGACCGGAGAGGCAACAGCTAACGAGACCCGTCGAGAGCAGCGTCCGGCCGGACGCCGCACGCTTGGCACTACCGGAAAATGTCGGTTAAGCTGCGCCACATGCAGATTTGTCATGCATCGGGCAAAACGCGCCGGGCGGCCATCGCAAGAAGCGAAACGGCGACAGATCCGGCCAGACATCGGCAACTGCATGCGGCTGTTCCCATCGAGGTTCATATCAAGAGGAAACAATGACAACATCCCTGAAAATTTCGACTCCCATCGCCATTCCGACGCGCCGCATCGCCGGCCGATCCTTGTCCGGTCTGGCGGCATTCGGCCTGGTCGCCGCACTGGCCGGTTGCAGCGGCATGGGCATGGGCATGGGCGGCGACATGAAGTCCGGCATGCAAGGCCATGCGATGGCCAGCCTGTCCGGCGCCAGCGAAGTGCCAGCTGTCGATACCAAGGCGTCCGGCAGCGGCATGATCATGGTCGCCGCCGACCGCACGGTGTCGGGCAGCATCAGCACCACCGGCATCGACAGCACGGCAGCACACATCCACATGGCTGCCAAGGGCGCCAATGGACCGGTGGTCGTGCCACTGACCAAGGCAGGCGACGGTACCTGGAAGGTTCCTGCCGATGTGCATCTGACGGATGCGCAATATGTCAGTTATGTCGCCGGCGGCATGTATGTCAATGTGCACAGCGCAGCGCATCCGGGTGGCGAGATCCGCGGGCAGTTGATGTCGCACTGAACGACACAATTTCCAGTCTGAAGGAGAGCCCGGGCCTGTCCCGGGTTTTTTTACGCCTGTCCAATCGCACCATCAAGCGCACGGACATCGTCGGCGGTCGTTACACCTGCTTGCAGAAAGTTTGCAAAAATCTAACGATGCCTCGAAACCGCTAGGGCCGACGCCAGTCATAACCTCACGTTGCGCAGGACTTCGCCTTTCCCTTGTGCAGTCTCAGCGGTGCGCAGCGGTCAATCGGTCACATTGGCGGTGCGATGCAATGCGACGCCGTGTTGCGTCATCGACCACTTCTCATAATCGTTTTCCTAAGGGGTACATCATGAAACGTCATTCACTGGCCGTCCTGTTGTCAGCATGTTCTTTGTCGGCAACCGCGTTTGCACAGAGCAGTACCATTCGCGAAAGCACCGATCCACAACGGGTCGCCGAAATCGAACAGCATGCACAGATGCTGGCCCAGGCCGGGGCCGGGGCCGACACCAGCGCCGGCGCCAGCAGCAGCGGATCGCATGCCAGCGGCGGCAGCGATACCGCTGCCCCCAAAAAGAAGCCGCATGCGAAAGCAAAGGCGCATAAATCGAGTGGCAGTCACGGCGGTACGGCCTCCTCGGGCAGCAGTGGCAGTGGTGGCAGTGGTGGCAGCGCCGGCAGCGCAGGTAGCCCAGGTAGTGCGGGTTCGTCCGGAGCAAGCGGTAGCGGCAGCAGTGGCGGTGCAATGCCTGGCGCAGGCGGCAGCAGTGGCGGATCTGCAGGGACATCGGGTTCTGGTACCTCTGGCGCAAGCGGTGGCAGCACAGGCAGCGCTTCAGGTGCCGGTTCCGGTAGCAGTTCCGGTGGTGCTTCCGGTGGCAGCACCACGCCACAATAATTTTTTCAGGATAAGCCAGCCGACAGCACGAGGTCGGCTGGTCCCTGCGGCGCCGCGCACTGCTATGATCGGGCCTCTTTCGAGGGGGGCGACATGGCGGCAGGCGGTATGGGCACGGACAACACAATCACGGTCGCGCGCCCGCATGCCATCGTGATCGGTGGCGGTCCGGCAGGATTGATGGCGGCTGGCGTACTGTGCGACGCTGGCGTGCAAGTCGATCTGTACGACGCCATGCCATCCGTTGGCCGAAAATTTTTATTGGCCGGCCGAGGCGGGCTCAACCTGACCCATGCTGAACCCACCTCCCAGTTCCTGAGCCGCTTCGGCGATGCTGCAATTCCAATGCATGCAGCGCTGCAAGGCTTCGACGGCCTGGCGGTGCGCGCATGGTCGCATGGACTAGGCATCGATACCTTCGTTGGCAGCTCCGGCCGGGTTTTTCCGGTCGGGATGAAGGCCGCGCCTTTGTTGCGCGCTTTTCTGCATCGCTTGCGGGCGGGCGGAGTCCGATTTCACATGCGCCATCGCTGGCTGGGGTGGAATGACCAGGCATTGCGCTTTGCAATACCGTCCGGCGAGATGCAGGTCGACGCGGCGACGAACACGTCAGCCGTCGTTCTGGCCCTGGGTGGCGCCAGCTGGTCCCGGCTCGGGTCGGATGGGGCATGGATGCCGCTGCTTCAGGAAAAAAGCGTCGACGTGACGCCGCTGCTGCCATCGAATTGCGGCTTCGATGTCAGTTGGAGCTCGCACTTCATCGCACGTCATGCCGGTCAGCCATTGAAATCGGTGATGGCACGATTCACCGATCGCCACGGTCGAGTCCACGAGCGCAACGGCGAGATGATGGTCACTGCAACCGGCCTGGAAGGCAGCCTGATCTATGCCTGGTCGGCGATGTTGCGCGATGCGATCGCGGCCAATGGCAGCGCCACGCTAACGCTCGATCTGGCGCCCGGTCGGGATGGCGCCCGCGTGCACGCCGATGTCATGCATCCCCGCGGCGCGCGCTCGTTGTCGAGCCATCTGCAGAGCCGGCTCGGCATCCATGGCGTGAAGGCCGGATTGCTGAGGGAATGCCTGGGCGGCGAGGCATACGGGACACCGGCGCGCCTGGCAGCCGGAATCAAGTCACTGCCGGTCACCTTGCAACGACCGCGTCCGATTGACGAAGCCATCAGCAGCGCCGGCGGGGTGCGCTTCACGGCACTGGACGAAAACCAGATGCTGCAGGCGATGCCGGGCGTGTTCTGCGCCGGTGAGATGCTGGATTGGGAAGCGCCGACCGGCGGCTATCTGCTCACCGGCTGCCTGGCCAGCGGCCGTGCGGCGGGCGAGGGCGTGCTGCGCTGGTGGTCGGCGTCCACATCCAGATAACGCCAGGCGGTATTTTCCACCGGATGGCGCTGGTAGTTTTTCAGCCAGGGCTGCAGGAGCGTGGTTTCTTGTGGATGGGTACGTATGATCCAGGGCATGTAGGCCTCGATCAGCCGGTTCATCTGTCGATACAAGGCCGTGCGTTGCGGCGAATCTGGCAGCATGGCGGCTTGCTCGAACAGGCGATCATAGTGCGGCAGGTGAAAGCGGGCATAGTTGGCGCGACCGATGTTGCCACCATAGAGCAGCTGGTAGAAATTTTCGCCATCGGGGAAATCCGCGATCCAGTTGGTCTCGAACATCTGTACCGTTCCCAAGCGCGCCGCCTTGGTGATGTCGGCGAAGCGGTCGCTGCGAAAGGTCACGCGGATGTCGATCGCTTCCAGGCTGCGGCGCCAGAATTCATCGCGCAGGCGCCCGGTGGTCGAGGCAAGCGAATGCATGGTCAGTGTCAGCGGCCGTCCATCCGGCAGGCTGCGATAGCGCTCGCCGGCACGCACCCGGTAACCATAATGATCAAGCAGGCGGCGCGCCATGACCGGATCGAAGTGGCGGCTGCTGCGGTATGCGGGGTCGTAGCCGAGCACCTCGGGCGGCAGCGGCGACTGCGCGGCCAATGCCATCCCATGGTCGAGCACCCGGATGTCTTCGGCTTGTGCATAGGCCATGCCGATGGCTCGCCGCAATGCAATGTTGTGCAGCGCATATCCGCCGATCATCGGATCGTCCATGTTCATCCATAGGTAGAAAGTCCGCAATGGCGCAAACACGGGTGCGGTGATGCGACGCTGGCGCAACGACGCCTTCAATTTGCCATCGTCGAGCACCAGATCCGCCAGTGCGGCGGGCAGCGGTTCGAGATAGTCGAATGCGCCGTCTAGGAATCCGAGCACCCGGGCCTGTTGTTCTTCCATGATCCGGATATCGACCCGGCCGACCAGCGGCAGCGTGCGGCCGCGCAGGCTGGCGGCGAGGTCGGCATCGATTGCCCGGATCACTGCCCCTGGCGGCGTCTTGAAAACGACCGTCCGGAATGACGGATTTGCCTCCAGCACGATGCGATCATTGCGCTGCCATAGCGCCAGCCGATAAGGCCCGGTGCCGATCGGATGGCCGCCCGGATCGGCCGCATGCGCTTCGAGAACTTCGCGCGCCATGGCACCGGTGGCCGGCGTTGCCAGTGCGAAAAGCAGGTTGCCATCCGGCCGACTCAGCTGCAGACGCAGCGTGTGGCGATCGAGCGCCACCAGGCCGGCGATCGGCGTGTCGATGTCGAACCGGCGACCGGGTGCGGCACGCAATGCAGCGTCGCCTGCGAGCTTGCCTTCGAAGAGAAACAGCCAGGGCGACTTCAGTGCCGGATCGTACAACCGCTTGATGCTGTAGACGTAATCTGCAGCCGTCAGCTCGCGCGCCTTGCCGCCAAATACCGGGTCGGGTGTAAAACGGATGCCAGGTTCGAGATGAAAGACGTAGGTCAGCTTGTCTGCGCTGACGTCCGGCATGGCGGTCGCGGTGTTGGGAACCAGCTGTACCGGACGCGCCAGGTAGTCGTAGCGCAGCAGGGGATCGAACATGTTTTCATTGATCGATTGGGTGCTGGCGTCGGAGGCAGTGGCCGGGTCGAGGCCGGTTTCGGCTTCGCTCAACAGGACATGCAGGGTTTTACCCATGTCGGCAGCCAATGTCGTGGATGCGGACAGGCAGAGCACGATGGCGAGGATCAGGCCAGCGGCGCCTTTTGAAGGCGACACCGGCGCTGATCCCAAGACGGTACAAATTGTGTCGCGAAAGCGTTGCACCGAGGCTTTATCGTGAAGCTTAATAAGAATTGTTATCATTCGCATGCTATGATTCGGATAGAAAAACAGAATCGGTCGGAAAGCCACCAGGCGGACCGTCCATCCTGCAGCCAGCCAAGGAAAGCGAACCATGCCAGAAAACCTGATCATTAGCAGCCCTTCGGAACAGATCGATCACCTGGCGCTCCTGAAAAAAGGCGATTGCGCCACGGTTACCGGCCTGGCCACGGTCGTCGGCGATGACCAGATCGCCATGCGCATGCGCTTGCTGGAGCTTGGGTTTGCACCCGGCGAACAGATCCGGGTGATTGCCGAATCCTTCCCACGGCGTGACCCGATGGCCGTGCGGGTGGGTAATTCCACCTTCGCCCTGCGCCGGCATGAAGCGGCGCTGATCCATGTCCGGCGTGCTGCGGTGTCGCCGACCTGAGCGGCGCGTGAGCGACAGCCGATTTTTCCGGCTGCATCCATTCCTGCAAATTCCCCGGAATTTCACCATCAAGATCATCACGCCATGAGCCTGACTTCACCACTGCGCCTGGCGCTGGTGGGTAATCCGAATTGTGGCAAGACTGCACTCTTCAACCGCCTCACCGGCGCCCGCCAGAAAGTGGCCAATTACGCCGGCGTCACCGTCGAGCGCAAGGAAGGACAGTTCACTTCCAGCGCAAACCGGCAATATCACGTGGTTGATCTGCCAGGCGCTTACAGCCTCAATGCCATGACACCTGATGAGGCGATCACGCGCGATGTGCTGTTCGGCAGTCGCGCCGATGAAGCGCCGCCGGACCTGATCGTGCTGGTGGCCGATGCCACCAACCTGCGCTTGAATTTGCGCCTGGTGCTGGAAGTGCTGCGCCTGAAACGCCCGACCGTGCTGGCCCTGAACATGATGGACGTGGCCCAGAAGCGCGGCATGGTCATCGACGTCACGCGACTGCAGCAGGAACTCGGTATCCCGGTCATCGAGACGATCGCCATCCGCCCGGGCGGCAGCGCCGCGCTTACAGCGCAACTCGACGCCATGGCAGCCGATCCGCAAGCTCGTCTCGGCGTGGAAAACGCCGGCCGTTTTCAGGACGACAACACCGCCACGCTGGAAGATACCCAGCGCGAAGTGCGCCGGATTCTTGATGGCGTGATCTCTTCCCAAGGCAAGCCGCAGACCGCCGGCGACAAGATCGATGCCATCGTCTTGCATCCGATTCTCGGCTACGTGATCCTGGCCGTGGTCCTGTTCCTGATCTTCCAGGCAGTGTTCAGCTGGTCGGCAGTGCCGATGGACTTGATCAAGAGCGCGGTTGACGGTGTCGGCACTGCGGTGCGCGAGGCCATGCCACCGGGCGTGCTGCGCAGCCTGCTGGTCGACGGCGTGCTCTCGGGGGTCGGCAGCGTTCTGGTGTTCCTGCCGCAGATCATGATCCTCTTCCTGTTCATCCTCTCGCTGGAAGAATCCGGTTATCTGCCACGTGCGGCATTCCTGCTCGACCGCATGATGGGTAGCGTCGGCTTGTCCGGCCGGGCCTTCATTCCGCTGCTGTCGAGCTTTGCCTGCGCCATTCCCGGCATCATGGCCACCCGCACCATCCAGAATCCGCGCGACCGGCTGGCCACGATCATGATCGCGCCATTGATGACCTGCTCGGCACGTCTGCCGGTGTATGCGCTGATCATCGGCGCCTTCATACCGAAGCGTTCTTACGGGCCGGTGAATCTGCAGGGGTTGGTGCTGTTCGGCTTGTATGTCACCGGCATTGTTTCGGCGATGGCAGTGGCATGGGTGTTCAAGCGCACCATGGGCCAGCGACAGTACACGCCGCTGATGCTGGAGCTGCCGAATTATCACTGGCCGAATTTACGCAACCTGGCGCTGGGCCTGTGGGAGCGGCTGCGGATCTTCGTGGTGCGGGTCGGGACCATCATCCTGGCGCTGATGGTGCTGCTGTGGTTCCTGGCGAGCTTTCCAGGGGCGCCGGCGGGTGCCACCGGGCCGGCAATCCAGTACAGCCTGGCCGGGCAGCTCGGCGTCATGCTGCAGAAAGTGTTTGCGCCGATCGGCTTCAACTGGCAGATCGCCATTGCCCTGATTCCAGGGCTCGCAGCGCGCGAAGTGGCCGTCGGCGCGCTGGGTACCGTGTATGCGCTGTCGGCCACCGGCGACCAACTCGCCACGACCCTGATGCCGATGATTGCCGCTACCTGGACCTTGCCGACCGCATTGTCTCTCCTGGCCTGGTATGTGTTCGCGCCGCAATGCATCTCGACCCTGTCGATCGTGCGGCGTGAAACCAATTCCTGGACACCGGCACTGGCGATGGCCGGCTACATGTTTGCGCTGGCTTACCTGGCGTCGTTCGCGACCTACCAGATCAGCCGGTTGTTGCTGGGAGGCTGAGATGCTGCAATCCGTGATCGCTGGACTGATCGTCTTCATTTCCGCATTGATCGTGGCGCACAAATATTTGCCGAAGGTGATGCGGCGCCGGATTAGCGGCGTAGCCGGGCGGTTGAGCCGGCAGGCCGGCATGGCACGGTTGGCTGCCTGGCTGGAAGCAGATCTGCCGGTGACGGCATCGTGCGGCGATGGCTGCGGAAGCTGTGGCGGCTGCGGGCCAGCGTCAAACGCCAGTGCAGTACCGGGGGAGTTCCGGATTTCGTTGGTATCGGTGGAAAAAGGATTGCGGGAGCGGCATTGAAGGTGGGATTGTGATGTATCAGATCGGAAACATGGCTGTTTGATCATTACGTTAGAATCGCGATCGCAGCCAACCGGCGGCCACGCCGGGCGCGAGACCCCGGCTTTCCGAAAGCGCGCCGCAGATGTGGATTGTAGAAACAGCCCTCCGTCGCCCAACCACCTTCATCGTGATGGCACTGCTGATCCTGCTGGCCACGCCGCTGGCACTGCTCTCCACGCCAACCGACATCCTTCCCGAAATCGATATTCCGATCGTCAGCATCATCTGGACCTACAACGGTTTGTCGGCGCAGGAGATGGGACAACGCATCGCCAACTCCAGCGAACGCGGGCTGACCACTACGGTCAACGACATCGAACATGTCGAGTCGCAATCCCTGACCGGAATCTCGGTCATCAAGATCTTTTTCCAGCCGACGGTCAACATCCAGACGGCGATTGCGCAAGTGGTGTCGAGCTCCCAGGCGCAGCTGCGCCAGCTGCCACCGGGCATCACGCCGCCGCTGGTGATCCTCTATTCCGCCTCGAGCATTCCGGTGATCCAGCTCGGATTGTCAGGAGCGACACTCTCCGAACAGCAATTGAACGACATCGCCGTCAATGGATTGCGGCCGCAGCTGGTGACGATTCCTGGCGCGGCAGTGCCGTTTCCGTACGGTGGCAAGACCCGGGTGGTGTCGGTCGATCTCGATACGCGCGCGCTGCTGTCGAAGGGACTGGTGCCGACCGATGTCATCAACGCCATCAATGTGCAGAATCTCATTTTGCCGGGTGGATCGGCAAAAATCGGTGGCACCGAATTCAGCGTGCGGATCAACGGCTCGCCGGACACGATCGCCGGCCTGAACGACATTCCCGTCCGGACCAACGGCGGCGCCACCACCTTTCTCAGGGAAGTGGCGCATGTGCGCGACGGTTTCCAGCCGCAGACCAACATCGTTCGCCAGGACGGCCGGCGCGGCGTACTGCTCTCGGTCCTGAAAAACGGTGGCGCATCGACCCTGCAGGTCGTCAACGAATTGCGTGCCCGCTTGCCAGACATCGCCCGGTCACTACCCAAGGACCTGGTGATCACGCCGCTGTTCGATCAGTCTGTCTTCGTCAAATCCGCCATCCGCGGCGTGATCCATGAGGCGGTGATTGCTGCAGTCCTGACTGCGGCCATGATCCTGCTTTTTCTTGGCAACTGGCGCAGCACCTGCATCATCGCCGTCTCGATACCGCTGTCGATCTTCACCTCCATCCTGGCGCTGCATGCGCTCGGGCAGACGATCAACATCATAACGCTGGGCGGACTGGCGCTGGCGGTCGGCATCCTGGTTGACGACGCCACGGTCACCATCGAAAACATCGAGCGGCATCTGCATATGGGCGCCGACCTGCATCGGGCCATCCTCGACGGCGCCGGCGAAATCGCGGTTCCGGCGCTGGTGTCGACACTGTGCATCTGCATCGTCTTCGTGCCGATGTTCTTTCTGACGGGCGTGGCGAAATATCTGTTCGTGCCGCTGGCCGAGGCGGTGGTGTTCGCGATGCTGGCTTCCTACCTCCTGTCGCGGACACTGGTGCCGACGCTGGTCATGCTATTGATGGCCAATCACGATCCGAGGGCGGTGGCCGATCCGGCATTGAAGCCGAGCCTGCTTCAGCGCGGCTACCTACGGTTCGACCGCCGGTTCGAGCGGCTGCGTGGCGGCTACATCATCGTGCTGTCCGGATTGCTGGCGCGCCGAAAATTTTTCGGCAGCATGTTCTTCGGGTTTTGCGTGGTGTCCTGCGGCCTGTTCTTCGTTCTCGGCCGGGATTTTTTCCCGAGCGTCGATGCCGGCCAGATCCGGCTGCACATGCGCGGGCCGACCGGCATGCAGATCGAGGAGACAGCCCGTCTGACCGACCAGGTCGAGGCAGTAGTGCGGGAAATCATTCCCAAGCGCGAACTGGTCACGATCCTCGACAACCTCGGCGTGCCGAACAGCGGCATCAACCTTTCGTACAGCAATGCCGGCACGATCGGCACGCTGGATGCGGAAATTTCGATTTCCCTGGTCAAGGATCACGGCCCGACCGAAGCCCATGTCGATCGCCTGCGCACCATTCTGCCGAAGCGCTTTCCGGGCGTGGAATTTTTCTTTCAGCCGGCCGACATCGTCACCCAGATCCTGAACTTCGGTCTGCCGGCCGCCATCGATGTACAGCTTTCGGGCAATGATGTTGAAGCCAACTACGCGCTGGCCAGCAAGATCATGAAACGCATCCAGCAAATACCCGGTACGGTCGACACGCACATCCAGCAGCGCTTGAATCAACCGGTACTGGACATGCGGATGGACCGCACCGCCCTGCAGCAAATCAATCTCAGTGCCGTCAATGTCGCCCAGAACGTCCTGGTGTCGCTGGCAGGCAGCTTCCAGACGGCACCTGCCTACTGGCTTAATCCGGTCAACGGCGTAACCTACAACATCGTCGTGCAGACGCCGCAATACCGGATCGATTCACTCGATGCGTTGATGCGCACGCCGGTAAATGCTGGCGCCAATTCTCCGACGCAGTTATTGGGCAACCTGGTCAAGGTAGCCCCGGCGACGCAGCTGGCATCGATGTCGCGCTACAACCTTTCGCCGGTCATCGATGTGTATGTCAGTGTCCAGGGGCGGGACCTGGGCAGCGTGGCGGCCGAGGTCGATCGCATCGTCGCGGACATGCGACCGCAGTTGAAACGCGGTGCCGGCATCACCGTTCGGGGGCAGGTCGAAACGATGCGCTCGTCGTTCCTCGGCCTGGGCATCGGCCTGGCGCTGGCGATCGTCCTGGTGTACCTCCTGATCGTGGTGAATTTCCAGGCATGGCTCGATCCCTTGATCATCATCAGCGCCTTGCCGGCCGCGCTGGCAGGCATCGCCTGGATGCTTTTCTTGAGCGGCACCCGCCTGTCGGTACCGGCGCTGACCGGCGCCATCATGACGATGGGGGTGGCCACAGCCAACAGCATCCTGGTGATCTCCTTTGCCCGGCAGCGCCTCGCAGAAGGCGCACCCCCCTTGTCGGCTGCGCTGGAAGCCGGCGCGACCCGTATTCGACCGGTGCTCATGACGGCCCTGGCAATGATCATCGGCATGATTCCGATGGCACTCGGGCTGGGGGAGGGCGCCGAACAGAATTCACCGCTCGGACGCGCCGTGATCGGCGGCTTGCTGTTTGCCACTGCGTCGACACTGTTCTTCGTGCCGCTGGTCTTCGCTGGCGTCCACCAGCGTCTGGCGAAACGCCGCGCACGCAGGCAAGAGGGCCAGTCCGGTGTGGCGCCCGCCGCCACGGCGTCCTGAATGACCGATGAAGGAAAATCCGATGACCCGACAACGTCATGCCGATCTGCAGATGCATGCTGATACCAGCGACGACGCCCATCCGCTGCACCGGGCGCAGATCGTGCACCGCTTCCGGATTGTGGTGTATGCGCTTCTGGCATTGCTCCTGCTTGGCGCAATCGCCACGGTCGCCCTGCGCATCGTGCATGCGCAAGCACTCAAGACATCGAATGCCGAACAGAACCGGCAGCATGTGATGACGGTGTTCGCTGCCACGAACACGAAAGCGCAACCCGTGATCCTGCCCGGCACCTTGCAGGGCAGCGAAGAGGCGCCGATCCATGCCCGCAGCGCCGGTTACGTGTTGCGCCTGTCCAGCGACATCGGCAGCCGGGTGCGCAAGGGCGACCTGCTAGCGGAACTGTCGACCCCGGAAGTTGACCAGCAACTCTCGCAAGCCGTCGCCGCCCGGCTGCAGATTGCGTCCACCGTCGACCTGGCAAAAAGCTCGTATGCCCGCTGGCAGAACCTGCGCAAGATCGATGCGGTGTCCCAGCAAGAGCTAGATGAACGACAGAGCACGCTGGCCCAAGCTGCGGCCAACCTGGCTTCAGCAGACGCCAATATTGTCCGTTTGCGCGAATTGAAGGCGTTCCAGCGCATCGTCGCGCCGTTTTCTGGAACGATCACCAAGCGCAACATCAGCGTCGGTGACCTGGTCGACGCCGGCAATGGCGGCCCAGCCAAGGCGTTGTTCACGCTTGCACAGACTGCCTCGCTGCGCTTGTATCTGTATGTGCCGCAGGCGTATGCGCAAACGGTGCATGTCGGCGGCAATGTCGATATTCGACAATCGGAATTGTCGGGCCAAATCTTCCACGGCACGATTGCGCGCACGGCTGGTGCGATCGATCCAGTGAATCGCACCTTGCAGATCGAAGTCAGGCTGCCTAATGCAGACGGCAAGCTGCTCGCCGGAAGCTACGTCGATGCCGCACTGCCGGTGGTGTCGAGGCAGTCGCTGATGGTGCCCACCAATAGTTTGCTGATGCGTGCCGAGGGTCCGCGCATCGGCGTGGTCGGTCCGGACAACCGCATTCGCTTGCATGCTGTCACGCTCGGGGCGGATTTCGGGCAGGCGGTTGAGGTGCTGGGTGGCATTAGCGCCACCGATCGCTTGGTCATCAATCCCTCCGATTCGCTGGCAGACGGCGATTTGGTCGAAGCGACCGCGTCGAAGCCAAAGGCGACTGCAGCGTCCTGAAGCGGAAGCGGAGGCAGCTACGGAAGCAGGAGCAGGAGCAGAAGCAGAAGCAGAAGCAGAAGCAGAAGCAGAAGCAGAAGCAGAAGCAGAAGCAGAGGCAGAAGCAGAAGCAGAAGCAGAAGCAGAAGCATCGGGGTAACTGCCGGCAATTGCGGGCAATCCTGCATTCTTGCCGATGAGCCGGTAACAATGTCACCTGCCGGGTACAGCCCGTCGAAGCATGTCGCGCTTCCCCGCC
>JAYTLK010000199.1:0-4999 GCA_043729515.1 Herminiimonas sp. | reverse complement strand
TCGTCTGCAAAGACGGTGATGACGAGCACTTCGCAATCCGGATAAGTGGCCAGCGCCTCGCGGATCAATTCGGTGCCATCGAGGTCCGGCAAGCCAAGGTCGATCAGATAGACGTCGGCCCGCGTTTCGGCGATCAACTTGCGGCCCTGCGCGCCATCGACTGCCCAGTCCAGCAGCATCAGTTCCGGCGCTGCCTCGACGACCTCGGCGAAGCGCTGCCGGAACTGCGGATTGTCTTCGATGATGGCAACGGTGGTGGGCATGCGCGCGCTTCCTGAATTCGAATTCCCGGTGTTAGAGAATGGCACGACCGCCGCGCCTGTCTGAATGCCGATGAGGGCGCCCAGAATAACCCAGAAGAAATGTTCTACCAATAATTACTTGGTTCGAATTACGAGAGCATGCGACCGCCTGTCACGCGGGCCGGTGCAGCATGATCGGCACGAACCGGGTGGGCTCGGTGTCGCACGCCTGCCGGCACTGCGCCGTGCGGGATTCAGGCGAACAACGCCTCACCTGACGCCCTGCGCTTTTTTTGCGGCCTCGAGCAGATCCAGGCGGACCCAGTCGCGCGCCTTTGGTGGCGAGGTCATCTTGCCGATGCCATAGCGGACCATGTAATCGGTGGTGAGCTGGACATGTTCGATCGAAATGTCGTAGGTCAGGCTGGCATTGTCCATTGCTTCCCGGTATTCCTGGCTACTGACCTGGTTCTTGAACATTGATTCACGGACGTATTTTTCGGCGATGGCAGGATTGTCGATGAAATACTTGGTCGCCTCCACGAAGCAGGCCATGAAGCGGCGCGCGACATCCTTGTGCTCGCTGTAGAGCTTTTCCGTCATCACCAGCGCGCGCGTCGGCTCGCCCAGTTCGGTGTCGTACGGACGCAGGATCTCGACGCCGAATTTCTTGTTGATGGCCTGGGTCGAGTGAGGCTCCGACTGGCTCATCGCATCGATTTCCTTCAGAAGCAACGCCTGATTCAAGTCCGGATAGACCAGGTAGACGATCTGCACATCCTTGCCCGGCTTGTCGGACCAGGTAAGGTTGTATTTTGCCAGCTCGGCAAACAACAGGATTTCCTGGGGTCCACCGCGGGTGACGCCAACCTTCTTGCCTTTCAAGCCAGGGATTCCGGCGATGTTCAGGTCGGGCCGACCGACGATGCGCACGCCGCCCTTGGCAAAACCAGCCACGAGCATCACCGGCACACCGCTGGCGCGGCCGCTGATGGCGGCTTCCAGGGCGCTGGCCGAGACATCGATTTCGCCGGCGATCATGGCCGGCACGATGTCGAGCCCCTTGGCGAAACTGCGCTCTTCGATCTTCAGGTTGTACTTCGGCGCGATTTCCTTCATGTAGGAAACTGCACCGTAATGGGCAAAGCGCAGATTGCCGAGGCGCACCGTGTCTGCCGCATTGGCGCCACCGCAGGACAGCAGTGTCAATGACGTCAACAACAGGATGGCGCGAGCCAGGCCAGTCAGGCTTTTTACGGGTTGCATTGTCGTGTCTCCTCAGGGGATATCGTTTTTATGATGACGCTGTCGTGCATCGAGGCCGGCATGCGTTCCACGGCGTAGTCGATCTGGCGCAACACCTGCAAAGGCACCGCGCCCCATACCGGCTTACTTCGTGTTGACGGCGTCCTTGAATGCCTTGCCGACCGAGAATTTCACTGTCTTTGCGGCGGCAATCTGGATGTCTTCGCCGGTGCGTGGATTGCGGCCGGTGCGCGCAGCACGGCTGCCGGCGGCAAAGGTTCCGAAGCCGACCAGCTGCACGCTACCGCCCTTGGCGACCGTCGACATCACGTTCTCGAGCAACGAGTCGAGCGCACGCTGCGCGGCGGCTTTCGAAAGATCGCAGTCTGTTGCGATGGCATCGATGAGTTCGGTCTTATTCATGGTCGCTACTTTTCGGGCGGTTTGAGGAGGCGTGATTCTACCATCGCGTACCACCCTGCCCTTCCGGTTTTTTCGCCGGAACTGACCGGTTTCGGGTCATGCAAACCTATCATCCCGTGCAGCGCGCGGCACTCATTGATGCCAGGTGCGAGCCCGGTCCAACGCCCGTCGCCATTGATCCAGTCGACCGGCCCGCTCTTGCTCGCCCATCGCCGGCGTGAATCGGCGTTGCTCGCGCCACAGACCGGCGATTTCTGCCGGCGTCTGCCAGAAGCCAGTCGCCAGACCGGCCAGATAGGCGGCGCCAAGGGCAGTTGTTTCGGTAACTGCCGGCCGCACCACGGGCACTCCAAGCATGTCGGCCTGGAACTGCATCAACAGGTCATTGGCGGACGCGCCGCCGTCGACCCGCAATTCATGCAGGGCGATCGTTGCATCTTTCTGCATCGCATCGAGCACGTCACAGCTCTGATAAGCGATGCTCTCCAGTGCCGCCCGCGCGATGTGACCCCGATGACTGCCGCGCGACAATCCGACGATGGTGCCACGTGCATGCGGATCCCAGTGCGGCGCCCCAAGGCCGGTAAAGGCCGGCACCAGCATCACGCCGCCGGTGTCGGCAACGGTCGCGGCCAGTTGCTCGACCTGCGGCGCATGATCGATGATCCCCAGGCCATCGCGCAGCCACTGGATGGTTGCGCCTGCCATGAAGACACTGCCTTCGAGCAGATAATCGGTGGTTGCCCCTGCCCCGTTGCCGATCGTCCAGCCGACGGTCGACAGCAATCGATTGCGTGACGCCACCGGTGTCCGGCCGGCATGCAGCAACATGAAGCAGCCGGTACCGTAGGTATTTTTTGCCATGCCGGGATGCAGGCATGCCTGACCGAAGGTGGCCGCCTGCTGGTCGCCGGCAATACCGGCAACGGCGATCGGCGCGCCGAACCAGGCCGGATCGGTCTGACAGGCCAGCGCGCTGCTGGAGACGATCTCGGGCAATACCGCTGCCGGAATATCGAACAATGCCAGCAGGTCGCAATCCCAGCGCAGTGTGGCCAGATTCATCAGCATCGTGCGGGAGGCATTGCTGGTATCGGTCAGGTGGACGCCGGCCAGCTTGAAGAGCAGCCAGCTGTCGATCGTGCCGGCAGCAAGTTCACCCCGGACAGCGCGGATGCGGGCGTCGGGCACATGATCGAGCAACCATTGCAGCTTGGTCGCGGAAAAATATGCATCCGGCACCAGGCCGGTACGTGCCTGGATCATCGCCGCATGGCCGTGTGCATGCAGGGCGTCGCATGCTGCCGCCGTGCGTCGGTCCTGCCAGACGATCGCCGGCCCCAATGGCATGCCGGTTGCACGGTCCCACAAGACGACGGTTTCGCGCTGGTTCGCAATGCCGATTGAATCGACCTGCGCGGCCGTGACGGAGCATTGCGCCAGCACTGCGCGCGCCACCGCCAACTGCGATTGCCAGATACCCTCGGCATCATGCTCGACCCAGCCCGGCTGCGGAAAATGCTGGGCGAACTCCTGCTGCGCCATGCCAACGACCTGCCCTGCCCGGTCGAACAGGATGGCGCGCGAGCTGGTTGTCCCCTGGTCCAGGGCGAGTATGAATTTTTTCAATTTAGCTTGGGGTACGTCAAAAAAAGCCAGGCATCAAGACGCTCGGCAGCGTCGGCCGGCAAATGCAGTCCACGTTTCGTGCGCCGCCACAAAATGTCCTCGGCGCAACACGCCCATTCATGTTGCACCAGGTAAGCGATTTCCGCGGCATACAACTCCGGCAGGATTTCGGCGCCCAGTCCTTCAAGGGCCGTTGCGCCAGCCAGCAGCACCGTCATCCGCGTGCCATAGGACCGGGCGTAGCGCTGCAGCAAGGACGACGGCAGCCAGGGGTGGTGCAGCGACTGCTGTGCCACCCAATCGTCGAATTCCAACACCGAACGGTTCGACGGCAGCGCGCCGTGCAGGTCGCCACCCGGCAGGCAGCTGTTTGCAGTCCAGTGCGACGGTGGCCTTCCGAGTGCGGTGCCGATGAGATCGGCCGCCTCTTCGGCCAGGCGCCGGAAGGTGGTCAGCTTGCCGCCCAGGACGGTGAGCAGCGGCGCACCGGCGGAGTCGAGCACCAGCCGGTAGTCGCGGGTCATGCCGGAGGCAGCAGAGGCGCCGGCATCGTCGGCCTGCAATGGCCGCACGCCGGCATATGACCAGACGACATCTTGCGGCACGACCGGTTGCCGGAAATAATGACTGACCGCTCCACACAAATAAGCGATTTCGCCAGGGCCGATGCTGACCCGATCCAGGTCGCCATCGAAGTCGATATCGGTAGTCCCGATCAGGGTGAAGTCCCGTTCATAAGGGATGGCGAAAATGACGCGGCCGTCGGCGTGCTGGAACAGATAGGCATCGTCATGCGCAAACAATTTTTTGACGACGATGTGGCTGCCCTTGACCAGCCGCAACGGGATTTGGGTTGGCGCCGAATGCGGAGCCGACTGGCTCGACGCTGCGCGGGACAGCCGGCCGGCCCAAGGTCCGCAGGCGTCGACCACGGCGCGCGCCCGCACCGTCATCAAACGACCGTCCCGGTCCGCCAGCGTTGCCACCCAGCCCTGCTCGCTCCGACGCAATTCGACACAGGCAGTGCGGCTAAGGACGGCCGCGCCGCGCTGCGCCGCGTCGAGCGCATTGAGGACGACCAGGCGCGCATCGTCGACCCAGCCGTCGAAATAGCGGAAGCCGCGGATCAATCGCGGCTGCAGTGCCGCGCCAGCGGCATGGGTGCGCAAGTCGACTGCGTGTGAACGAGCGAGCAAGCGCCGCTTTGCCAGGCAGTCGTAGACCAGCAGGCCGGCACGCACCAGCCAGGCCGGACGCCGGCTGTCGTCATGCGGCAAAATGAAAGCCAGCGGGCGAATCAGATGCGGCGCGCAGCGCATCAGTACTTCGCGTTCGATCAATGCCTTGCGCACCAGCCGAAACTCGTACTGTTCCAGGTAGCGCAAGCCGCCATGAATCAATTTGGTCGAAGCGGATGACGTGTGCCCGGCCAGATCGTCTTTTTCGCACAGGAGAGTCGA
>JAYTLK010000198.1:0-6924 GCA_043729515.1 Herminiimonas sp. | reverse complement strand
CTGGTGGCTTCCTGGATTTCATGTGCCAGCACGTTAAGCAAGACTTCGGAATCGGAATCGGTGTTCAGATGCCGCCGGTCGTTCTTGAACATCTCGATCTTCAATTGATCGCAATTTGTCAGATTGCCGTTATGCGCCAGCGTGATGCCGAACGGCGCATTCACGTAGAACGGCTGCGCTTCCTCGGCGCTGGACGAGCCGGCGGTCGGATAACGCGCCTGGCCGATGCCGGCGTTGCCGAGCAGCGAACGCATGTTACGAGTACGAAACACATCGCGCACCAGGCCGTTCGCCTTGTGCATGCAGAACGCGTTGCCGTGGTTGGTTGCGATACCGGCCGCGTCCTGTCCGCGATGCTGCAACAGCAACAAGGCATCGTAGATCAGCTGGTTGACGGGGCTATGCGAGACGACACCGACTATGCCACACATGGTGGACTCCTCAACTTGAACAATTCATGGCTGCAGATCGGGACATGGTTCCGTTCTGCAAGTCAAAACTTCACATGCTCGCCGAACTGGCCCGGCAGCAGGGGCAGTGCCGACCGAGCCGCGCTTTCGACAAGCGGACGCAATGCCGCATTCTTCCAGAACGCCTGCTGCGGCAATGCCGTCGTACCGCATAAAAGCACGGCTGCCAGCACGAGCACCGCGCCACGAGCCAAGCCGAACAGGCTGCCCAGGCTGCGGTCGACCCCCGCCAGTCCACTCGCCTTCAGCACCGCTTCCAGGGTGATGGCCAGCAACATCGCCAGCAGCTTCACACCGATGAAAATCGCCACAAAGGCCACGATCAGGCGCACCGTGCTGCCGGCGACGACTTCCGGCAACATCGCTGCAAGCGGCTCGGACCATGTGCTGGCCAGCAAGAACGCAGCGATCCAGCCGACCAGCGACACGACTTCCCGTACCAACCCACGCAGCATGCCGATCAGAACCGAACAGCCCAGGATGAACAGGACCAGATAATCGAACGCGGTCATCGGACGCCGATCTTCATTGCATGCAGCCAGTCAAACGGCCTCCGGCCTCCCGCCTGCCGGCACTCAGGACGGCGCCGGCACCAGCGTGCCATTCAATCCAAGGTCATTCAAGCGGGCCCGCATCCGGTCGGCATCCTGCCGACTGTTGAGCGGCCCGACCCGAATGCGGATGCGTTCGCCGCCCTCGGTAGCGATTTTCTGGGTGTAAGTGGCAATTCCGGCATCCTTGAGCTTGCCGCGTAACTCATTGACCTTTTCCATCGAGGCGAAGGCAGCCACCTGGACCGTGAATTTGCCATGCCGGGCGTCGGCGGACTCGGCCTTTGCAGCCGCATCGGCGGGCTTCACGGCAGACTTGTCAGCCGCGCGCTCACCCGGCTTGTCGGCCGGATGCGCGGGCGTGATGTCATGTGCCTTCTCGGACCCTTTGTCGGGTGCCTTGTCGTGGGTCTGGTCGTGAGCCTGGTCGCGGGTCTTGTCCTGCGTTTTCACCTGCGGCTTGAGCGGCGTGGCCCGGGCCGGATCGGCCTTGACCGACGCCGCAAGCGCAGATGCCACCGCTGGCGTCGGGTCGATCACCTCTTCCTTCTGGTCCAGCGCAGAAGCAGCAGGCACCCGTGAGCCGCGCATGCCGGCAAGGCTGCCGCCGCCACCTGCATCGCCGGCGGTGCTGCTGCTGCCACTGGCAACGCCAGTCCCGACGGCGCGTGCCGCCCCCTCGGGCGTGAGGCGCATGGCAGCTGGTTTGTCTTTCGACGGTATATCGATATTGATGTCGTCAGCCAGCAGCTTCGGTTCCGAATCGAGCACCATCGGCAAACCGATCACCACGGCCAGCACCAGTGCCACCGCGCCGACGAGGCGCCGGCGTGCACGTTTTTTTTCAGGGAGCACCGGATCGACCGGCGCATTGCCTTCACGGTCCGTCGCGCGCGCCGTCGACTTGCGCTTGCGCGGTCGTACCGTCTGGGAGTCGGACTCGGCACGCGACTGAAAAGCGCTTTCCTCGGCGCCGGCTTCTTGCTTGTTTTTACGAAAGAACGAGAACAAGCTCATGCCCTGGATCGGTGGTTAATCAGTGGAGTTCGGCGTTACGCGCAGCCATTACGCCGGCGACCGTCAGGAACGAGCCGAAGACCGCAATTCTATCATTCTCCCCCGCTCGAATCTTTGCACTGACGAAAGCTTTTTCAGGTGTATCGAATGTTTGGATCGTGCATTCCGCATCCGGTTCATCCGAGGCGACGATGCCAGCTGCCACCAGCCGCTCCTGCAGATAGGCTGCACTGGCCGCGCGGGGCAATGGCAGGTCCGTCAGGTACCAGTGATCGATGCGGCCCTTCATCTGCGCAATGATGCCGTCGATATCCTTGTCGCGCATCGAGCCGAACACTGCATGGGTGTACGGGTGAAACCCCATGTTGTCGAAATTCTGGGCCAGGGCGGCTGCCGCATGTGGGTTATGCGCAACATCGAGAATGACGGTGGGGCGGCCTGGAAGCACCTGAAAACGGCCCGGCAGGTCCACCATCACGAGACCGGTGCGCACTTCCTGCGCACTGACCGGCAACTGCATGCGCAGGGATTCGAGCGCCGCCAGCGCCGCCGAGGCATTCAACAGCTGATTGGCGCCGCGCAGGCTGGGATACGAGAGCGCATTGCGGCGCTGGCTGCGGCCACCGTAATTCCATTGCTGCTTGTCGCCGGAGTAATTGAAGTCCCGTCCCAGCAACCACAGATCCGCGCCGATCTCGGCCGCATGGGCCGTCAGCGACGCCGGTGGCAGCGGGTCGCTGCAGATGGCGGTACGTCCGGCTCGAAAAATACCTGCCTTTTCAACACCGATTTTTTCCCGCGTGTCGCCCAAATATTCGGCGTGATCGATGTCGATGCTGGTCACGATCGCCACGTCGGCATCGATCACGTTGACTGCATCGAGGCGCCCTCCCAGACCGACTTCCAGGATCACGACATCGAGCGCGGCCTGCTGCAGCAGCAGCATGATCGCCAGGGTGGTGAATTCGAAGTAACTCAGCGAGACATCGCCGCGCACTGCCTCGACCGCATCGAACGCTGCAATCAGGACCTGGTCGCCAGCAGATTCTCCGCCAATGCGCGCACGCTCGTTGAACTTCAGAAAATGCGGTTTGATGTAGAGCCCGACCCGGTACCCCGCTTGCAGCAGGATCGATTCCAGCATCGAGCAGGTCGACCCCTTGCCATTGGTGCCGGCCACCATGATCACCGGACAGGCAAAACGCAGATCGAGCCGCTGCCTGACCTGCTCGACCCGGTCCAGCCCCATGTCGATGGTCTTGGAATGACGCTGTTCCAGCAGGCTCAGCCAGGCGTCGAGCGTGGCCGGCGTGCCGGCAGGAGAATTCGGAGATGGCATGGTGTCTACCGTGCGGAAACAGACGTGACTGGGTGAAAATCGAGGACGAAATGATGGCAGATCGGTCGGTATCGAGGCGTCGTGCAAAGCGTCTTCAACGAGCGCCGCGCGCCGGCACGTGGCCAGCGCGGGCAAGCAGCAGAGGCTAACCCGATCTAGGCAAGCACGTCCGCCGCCTGGTTCTGCAACAGCGCCAGCAGGCGCGCAATTTCCTCACGCATCTTGCGGCGGTCGACGATCATGTCGACTGCGCCCTTCTGCACCAGGAATTCGGCGCGCTGAAAGCCTTCCGGCAGCTTTTCCCGTACCGTGTTCTCGATCACGCGCGGCCCGGCAAAACCGATCAGCGCCTTCGGTTCGGCAATCACGACATCACCCATGAAGGCAAATGACGCCGAGACACCACCCATGGTCGGATCAGTCAGCACCGAAATGAACGGCAGCTTCTTTTCCGACAGCTTGGTCAGCATCGCAGTCGTTTTTGCCATCTGCATCAACGACAACAAGCCTTCCTGCATCCGCGCGCCACCTGTGGCGGTAATGCAGATGAAGGGAATCTTTTGCTCGAGCGATACTTGCGCGCCACGCACGAAACGCTCGCCCACCACCGAGCCCATGGAGCCGCCCATGAATTCAAACTCGAAACAGGCGACGACGACCGGCAGCGACATGATTGAGCCGGCGGTCACGATCAGTGCATCGGTTTCGCCGGTGGCTTCCATGGCCGCTTTCAGGCGGTCCGGATATTTCTTGCTGTCCTTGAACTTGAGCGTGTCGACCGGCAGCGTTTCCTGGCCAATGTCGTAACGGCCCTCCGGGTCGAGCAAGGCGTCGAGCCGATCACGGGCCCGGATACGCAGATGATGATCGCACTTCGGGCAGACATGAATGTTCGATTCCAGATCGGTGCGATACAACACGGCCTCGCATGCCGGACACTTGACCCACAGCCCTTCCGGCACAGATTTGCGGGAAGCGGTTTCCGACCGCTTGATCCGCGGCGGCAAGAGTTTTTCTAACCAGCTCATTGACACTCCAGGTTACGGGCAGACGTCATTGTACGTGAAGCGTCCGGCCCGCTGGCGGGCTCGCAGCACCGGATTCGCCGGCAGTGACTCCGGCGGCCTGCCGAACATCTACTCGTCCAGCGCCCGTCGAATCCCGCTGATGAAATCCCGCACCGTCTCGACGGCTTTTTCAGGCGGCGTTTCTTCCAGATACTGGATGATCCGGCTGCCGATCACCACCGCGTCGGCGACTTCGCCGATCGCCTTGGCCGTGGCTGCATCCCGAATGCCGAAACCGACGCCGATCGGCAGTTTCACATGCTGGCGAATCTGCGCCAGGCGTGTGCCGACCTCGCCGATGTCGATGTTTGCCGCGCCGGTCACACCCTTGAGCGAGACGTAATAGCTGAAGCCGCTGCCGACCCTGGCCACTTGCCGGATCCGTTCTTCGGTCGAGGTCGGCGCCAGCAGAAAAATGACGTCGAGATCCGCCGTCTTCATCATCGCGGCAAATTCCTCGCATTCCTCAGGCGGGTAATCGACCACGATCGTGCCGTCCACTCCCGCCAGTGCGGCCGCGTGGATGAATGCCTGCTGCCCCATGCGCTCGATCGGATTCGCATATCCCATCAGCACCACCGGCGTGTTGCCGTCGGTCTGGCGGAATGCGCGCACGTACCCCAGCACGTCGTTCATGCCAACGCCGTGTTTCAGCGCCCGCTCGCACGCACGCTGGATCACCGGCCCTTCGGCCATCGGATCGGAAAAAGGCACACCGAGCTCGAGGATGTTGGCGCCGGCGTCAACAAGCGCATGCATCAGCTCGACCGTCATGCCGGGCGACGGATCTCCGGCGGTGATGAACGGGATCAAGGCTGTTTTGCCCTGTGCGGCAAGGGCGGCGAAGGTTGCCTCTATTCTGGACATGCGGACGGCTTTCGAATCGGTGAAATTGGATCGGTCGTGATCAGGAAAAACGCAGCTGGCCTCAGACAGGTTTGCGCAAGCTCGCGGGTCCGGCAACTGCAGCGGTGGACACCGCACCGGATGCTGCATCGGCCACCGCTGCATCGGCACCGACCTTGCAGCTTTCGCGACAATAGAAATTCATGCCCATGCGCTCGGCCACCGTATGCATGTCCTTGTCACCGCGTCCGGACAGGTTGGCCAGGATGATCTTGTCCTTCGGCAGCGTCGCCGCCAGTTTCGCCGCATAGGCCAGCGCATGGCTCGATTCGAGCGCCGGGATGATCCCTTCGATCAGGCAGCAGTCATGAAACGCCTGCAGCGCCTCGACGTCGTCGATCGGCACGTACTGCGCGCGACCGATGTCCTTCAGCCATGCATGTTCGGGGCCCACGCCCGGATAATCCAGGCCGGCAGAAACCGAATGGGTCTCGATGATCTGGCCATTCGCATCCTGGAGCAGATAGGTACGGTTGCCATGCAGGACACCGGGTGAGCCGGCGGTCAGCGAGGCGGAATGCTTGCCGCTGGCCAGACCTTCGCCAGCGGCCTCCACGCCGACCAGCTGCACTTCCGGAAAATCGATGTACGGATAAAAAATGCCCATCGCATTCGAGCCGCCGCCGACGCAGGCGGTCACCACATCCGGCTGGCGCCCGGTCATCTCGGGCATCTGTTCGATGCATTCGGTGCCGATCACAGACTGGAAATCGCGCACCATCATCGGATACGGATGCGGGCCGGCAACGGTACCGATGATGTAGAACGTGTTCTCGACATTGGTGACCCAGTCGCGCATCGCCTCGTTCAGCGCATCCTTCAAGGTCTTGGAACCCGACTCCACCGGCACGACCGTGGCGCCCAGCAGCTTCATCCGATAGACATTCTGCGCCTGGCGCTTGATGTCTTCACTGCCCATGTAGACCACGCATTCCAGACCGAAACGCGCGCAGATGGTGGCGGTGGCCACGCCATGCTGGCCGGCGCCGGTCTCGGCGATCACCCGCGGCTTGCCCATGCGGCGTGCCAGCAGGGCCTGGCCGATGACGTTGTTGATCTTGTGGGCGCCGGTGTGATTCAAGTCTTCGCGCTTGAAGTAGATCTGGGCGCCACCCATTTTTTCCGACCAGCGCTTGGCGTGATAGATCGGACTCGGACGGCCGACGAAATGCTTCAGCTCGTACTCGAATTCCCGCCGGAATTCCGGATCCTTGCTGTAGTGCGCATAGGTTGCCTTCAGTTCATCGAGAGCGTGGGTCAGGGTTTCGGAGACAAAGCTGCCGCCGTATTGGCCGAAATGGCCGCGCGCATCCGGAAAATCATAGGCAGGTGTGGCGCTGGCCGATTCCGGTGCGAGTCGATTGGTCTGGTTCATGTGTCTTTTCCTAGAATGCGAAGTGGGCTGCACGATGGTGTGTCGGTGCAGCATGGATGCTGGCCAGGGTGAGCGTCTCTGAGACAAAGCTGCCGCCGTATTTTCCGAAGTGGCCGGTCGGGTCCGGTTGGTGGTAGTCGTACATGGTCTTCTCAATCAATTGGGGGCAGCGCCTGCACGGTGTGCGGCGGGTTGTCCC
>JAYTLK010000197.1:0-12812 GCA_043729515.1 Herminiimonas sp. | reverse complement strand
TGGGGCTGCAGTTCAGGGTGCAGGCCACGCAGCAGGCGGCGCTGGCTTTTCCGGTGCCGCCGGTGTTTGACAGCGCCATGCTGGAGCGGATCATGAAACTCGGTGTCGGCCAGGCCGATGCCGAGAATTATCTGCTGACCACCGATGACGGCACGCTCGAGGCAACGCTGGCCATGGTCGAGAAGCGGGTCGGCAGCAGCGCCAAGACCCGCATCGACTCGCCGGCGGCCTACTTCCGTCAGGCGCTGAAAAACGGGTATGCGAGCGGTGAGGCGGTGGCCATCGAGGCGGTGTCGATACGCGAAAAACAGGTTGACCCGAATCTCGAGACGCCGGAGCAGTTACGCCAGCGCTATCTCGCCGCCCGCGCGAAGGAAGCCTATGCGCTCTATCTCGAAATGGACGACCTCGAGCAGCAGCGATGGCAGGCCAGTTTCAAGCAGGATCGCAAGAGCGGGCGAGCAGGCGGCGTGGCCAACATGAGCTCGGCGCTGTTTCGCAACGAGTTCAGCCATTGGTTTGCGCAGCAGCAGTGGAAGGAGCCAGCCGCCGACGACATCATCGGCTTTGCGATTGCGTACCCGAAATCGGCTGGCGGCAGCGACGTGGTGTAGGCAGGTTGGCCGCAGATTGCAAATGCACCAAATCCGGGATTGATAATGCGATCGCGCCAGAATTGCACCAGCATGGATGGCATTGCCGGTGTTCCGCAGGCAGTCCACGGGTTTGCAAGAGCGCATTCAGCTGGCACTAATGTTGCTGATTAAAGTTCGACAGGAAGCGATACCGATCGCGCAAGCGGGCGTCGCTTCTCGAGCAGGGATGCTAGGGTTCCGGTCGCGCCGGCAATGCGCGATGACTGGTCCGAGAGCAGCCGGCTGGCAGGCGACGCCATGGGCATCGGTTGGCAGCTACACGGAGGGATAAAAGCCCGGGAGGCCGTCACGGTATTGCGTGACTGCTCGCCTTTGTGACTTTGACCGATTCCGAGGCTTTTGATGCATCTTCCGTTCATGTCGCACACGAATCGCCTCGCGGATGATTCATCACCCGCAAGTGCGGCGGCCAGTTTGGAAGCATCCGCTTTGCAGGTAGCCGGTTCTCTAGCTGATTGCGGGCAAACGAGCGCCGTCGCGCAGGTTGCCGCGGGCCTGCTTGTCACGCCGATGCCGTCTCGCGGCCAGCGCATGCGCAATCGACGCTCTGCCTGGGATGTACGCGGGCGCCTGCCGCGGCGCGTGGCGCTTGCCATTGCTGGCCTTGGATTCCTGTTGCCGTTTCTGTTCTGGTGCTGGCTTTCCACCAGCGGCCGCGTCGATCCCGTGTTCCTGCCCAATCCACTGCAGGTCCTGCGGCGCAGCATCGACTGGCTGATGAACGACGCCCTGGCCGGCGACATCGGCATCAGCATTGCACGCGTCTTCGGCGGTTTCCTGGCCTCGGCCATCATCGCCGTGCCTCTGGGCGTGATCATCGGCACCTATGCACCGGTGCGGGCCTTGCTGGAACCCCTGACCGACTTCAGCCGCTACCTGCCGGCCGTAGCCTTCATTCCCCTTATTATGCTGTGGGTCGGCATCGATGAAAGTGCCAAGATTTCGGTGATTTTTGCCGGGACGTTTTTTCAGATGGTGCTGATGCTGGGCGAGGACATTGCCGCAGTCCCGGAAGCGCCGGTCGAGGCAGCACGCACGATGGGGGCGACCAACGGCGAGATCGTCAAGCATGTCCTGATTCCCGCCGCGCGCCCAGCCATGCTCGACACGCTGCGCCAGATGATGGGCCTGGCCTGGACTTATCTGGTGGTGGCCGAACTGGTGGCCGCCAATTCCGGGCTGGGCTTCTCGATCCTGAAAGCACAACGGTTCCTGCAGACCGACAAGATCTTTGCCGGCATCTTGCTGATCGGCCTGATCGGACTGGCGACCGATCAGGCATTTCGCTGGTTGCACCGGCGCTGTTTCGGCTGGCTGCGGCGGGGGACCTGACGTGAGCATTTTCACCGATTCGACGGTGTCCGTTATCCCGGCTGCCGCACCCGCCCTGGCACCGGCGCCGAAAATCGAAATCCGCGGCCTCGAGAAATTCTATGGTGACGGCGCGCGTCGCACCCACGCGCTGCAGCAGATCGATCTCGACATCGCCGCAGGAGAGTTCGTGACCCTGGTGGGCGCTTCCGGCTGCGGCAAATCGACGCTCCTGCGGACCATCGGCGGGCTGGAAGAATATGGCCACGGCAGGATTTTATGCAACGGGCGCGACGTCGACGGCGCCGGCTCGGAACGCGCCATGGTGTTCCAGAGCTACAGCCTCTATCCGTGGCTGACCGTGATCGACAACATCAAGTTTTGCCGGCGCTTGAATGTCCACCGGCGCGACACCACCTCGAGCGACGTCGAACGCGCAGCCGGCCGTGCCGAGGCACTGCTGTCGCTCATGGGCCTGTAGCCGGTGGCGCACGCCTATCCGGCCGAGCTATCGGGCGGCATGCAGCAGCGAGTGGCGATTGCGCGCGCCTTGATGGTGCGCCCCGACGTGCTGTTGATGGACGAGCCGTTCGGCGCACTCGACGCCCAGACCCGCGAGGTCATGCACGACCTGATACGGCACGTCTATCTGCTGGAAAAAACCACGGTGATCTTCGTCACGCATGATGCGGAAGAAGCGCTCTATCTCGGTCAGCGGGTGGTCGTGATGGCGCCGCGCCCCGGGCGCATCGACTCCATCATCACGGTGCCGTTCGGCCTTGACCGCCAGCAGGAGCTGAAACTCGATCCGGCGTTCACGGCATTGAAGCGGCAGGTGCTCGATCGCATCCGCGCGACATCCGGCTTGCGCACCGATCTGGACCAACTTGAAAAACTGACACGCGCAGCCAGCGCGGACCCTCGCGGAGACCCCACATGAACATCATCGACCCATCGACTGCGGCTGCGCCCGCCTCACCCACGCTGCCGCTCGAGCCGGATTACGGCGAGCGCCTGGCGCCCGATCTCGAGCGCGCGGCGATTCTCTGGAGCGAGCTGTTCCCGGGCGGTGGACACTGGTCATACCGGGTGCGACGCGGTACCAGTCTGCGCTTCGTCGATCTGGATGGCGGCGCCAACGTGTCGATCCTGTTGTACCGCGCCGATGAACGACTGGAGCGGCTCAACGTGCCCGACACCTTGAAAGGCCAGCACACCGCGCACCTGACCCGGGGCCATGGCCTGTATTCGGACATGGGCAATGTGATGGCGTCGATTGCCGCCGACACGCTTGGTTGGCATGACGCCTTGTGCGGCGTCTCCGATGCCGATTCCTTGCGCGCCCGTTACGGCGAACAGCGCTACCAGGAGCATCGCAATGCCATGCATCGCAACGGCAAGGATTCGCTCTTGATCGAGATCGGCAAATGGGGCCTTGGCCTGCGCGACCTGGTGCCGAACGTGAACCTGTTTTCGAAGGTGACAGTCGACGGCGATGGGAAATTTCGTTTCGTGGAAGGTCATTCACCGCCGAACGCCAGCGTCACCTTGCGTTTCGAGATGGATTGCCTGATTGCGATCGCCACCGCGCCGCATGTGCTCGATCCGAACCCGGTGTATGCGCCGAAAAAAGTCGGGCTGGTGGCCTGGCGCTCCGGCCCTGCGCCAGCCGACGACCCCTGCCGCCGCTCCAGCCCGGAAAACACCCGGGCTTTCCTCAACACCGACCTGATTTATCGCTAGGACAGATCATGCACCTCCTCCGTGAAAGCACGCGCAACCCAGCCAGCGCTGCGCTCGACTTGCGACAGCCTGCAGGCGAACCGTGGTTGCACACGATGCGCGCCGGCCAGGTGCTGCGCATTGTCGACCTGGAAGGCAATCAGGCGGTCGACACGATTTTTTACCGCGCAGATGACACCGCCGAGCGCTACAGCGTCACCGATACCTTTCAGCGCCAGGGCGGCATTTACCTCGGTACCGACACGGTCCTGTATTCCAATCGGGGCCAACCGATGCTGACGATCGTGGCCGATACCTGCGGGCGCCATGACTCGCTGGGCGGCGCCTGTGCGGCCGAGAGCAACACGGTGCGCTATGCATTGCAGAAAAAATTCATGCACAGCTGCCGCGACAATTATTTGCTGGCGCTGGCGCATGCCGACAACGGCATGGGCAAGCGCGACATCGTCCCGAACATCAATTTTTTCATGAACGTGCCGGTGACCGAGGCCGGTGGTCTCACTTTCGAGGACGGCGTGTCGGCGCCCGGAAAATATGTCGAGTTGCGGGCCGAGATGGATGTCCTGGTGCTGGTATCGAACTGTCCGCAGCTGAACAATCCCTGCAATGCCTACAATCCTACGCCGGTTCGATTTCTGATCTGGGACGCATGAAGGGATCGGTACGCCGCCATCCCGGCACACCACGCCAATCACCGAAAAGCCATAGACAACCACCAGCCGACGCATGTTCAACAAGATCCTGATCGCCAATCGCGGCGAAATCGCCTGCCGCATCATTCGCACCGCCCGCCGTCTCGGCATTGCCAGCGTGGCCATTTATTCCGAAGCCGATCTCGAGTCGCTGCATGTGCGCCAGGCCGACGAGGCAATCTGCATCGGGCCGGCGGCAGCAACCGACAGTTACCTGTCGACGCAGGCAGTGCTCGCGGCCGCACGGGCCACCGGCGCTGATGCGATCCATCCCGGCTACGGCTTCTTGAGCGAGAACGCCAACTTTGCCCAAGCCTGCGCCGCGCAGGGCATCACCTTCATCGGACCGACACCGCATCAGATGCGGGCCTTTGGCCTGAAGCACACCGCGCGTGAGTTGGCAGCCGCAGCGGACGTGCCGCTGTTGCCAGGCACCGGTTTGCTGGCCGATGCCGCCGAGGCAGTCACGGCGGCAGCGCACATCGGCTACCCCGTGATGTTGAAGAGCACCGCCGGGGGTGGCGGCATCGGCATGCGCCTGTGCCACGATGACGATGCGCTTGTCGCGGCTTTTGCGTCGGTCCGGCATCTATCGCAGACCAACTTCAGCAACGGCGGCATCTACCTGGAAAAATTCGTCATCCGCGCCCGCCATGTGGAGGTGCAGATCTTCGGCGATGGACGCGGCAACGTGGTGTCGCTGGGTGAGCGGGATTGCTCGGTCCAGCGGCGCAATCAGAAGGTGATCGAGGAAACGCCGGCGCCGGGGCTGTCGGACACGGTCCGCCGGTCCCTGGCGGCCACAGCCGTGCGGCTGGCGGCTTCGTTGTCCTATCTTTCGGCCGGGACGGTCGAATATGTGCTTGACGCCGACTCCGGTGCGTTTTATTTTTTGGAGGTCAACACCCGGCTGCAGGTCGAACACGGTGTGACGGAGGCCGTGTTCGGCGTCGATCTGGTGGAGTGGATGATTCGCGCGGCAGACGCTGCGCGTACGGACGCACGTGAAGACGGCGGGCAGGGTAAGGCTGTCGCACTGGGCACGACAAGCGCACTGGACACCCTTGGCGCACCGATTGAGGTCGGTGCAGTAAACAGCGCAAATCACTGGGCGCTGCCGGCACAGGCAAGCCTGGTGCCGAACGGCCATGCGATGCAGTTGCGCGTCTATGCAGAAGACCCGGCACGCAGCTTCCAGCCTTCGTCCGGCGTACTGACGGCCGTGGAATTTGCTGCCGGCCTGCGGGTCGATACCTGGATCGAACGCGGCGTGACCGTCAGTCCGTATTACGATCCGCTGCTGGCCAAGCTGATCGTGCACGCCGCATCGCGAGAGGGGTCGATTGCCGCACTCGCCACCGGCCTGGCCACGACCCGGATCGATGGTATCCAGACCAATCTGCCCTACCTGGCGACGATCCTCGGCCACGCACCGTTTCGCGGTGGGATGCAGACGACCGGCATGCTGGCCGAGATGCCATTTCGACCGCGCACCGTTGAAATCCTTGATGGCGGTATCCAGACGACGGTACAGGATTACCCGGGCCGACTCGGCCTGTGGGCAGTCGGCATTCCACCGTCCGGACCGATGGATGCGTATGCCCATCGAATGGTCAACCATTTGCTCGGCAACGCCAGCGATGCAGCGACGCTGGAGATGACGCTGCAGGGCGCGACAGTGCGGTTTCAGGTGGATTGCCGCATCGCCCTGGCTGGCGCCGACATGCAGGCGCAACTGTCCGGTGCCGATGGGGTCGCCCGCGCGCTGGCCAACTGGGCCATGCATCGGGTCAAAGCGGGCGAGGTGCTGCGATGCGGCGCCGTCGACGGTGGCGGGGTACGCGCCTATCTTGGTTTTGCCGGCGGCATCGATGTGCCGGCCTATATCGGCAGCCGCGCGACGTTTACGCTCGGGCAGTTCGGCGGGCACGGCGGGCGGGCGTTGCGTAGCGGGGATGTGCTGCCGCTGGCAGTGGCCGAAGCAGGTATCGCCGTGCCGGACGAGGCTGCTTCGATCTTGGCTGATACGGCCGGTGCCGCCAGTGCTGCCAATGCAGCCAGCGTGGCGATGAAGTCGGCTTTAGCCATGCACATTCCCTGCTATTGCACCGCGTGGGAAATCGCCGTGCATTACGGTCCGCATGGTGCGCCGGATTTTTTCACCGACGACGACATCGCTGCATTCTTCGCCGCCGACTGGCAGGTGCACTTCAATTCGAGCCGCACCGGCGTGCGCCTGATCGGGCCAAAGCCGCGCTGGGCCCGTCCCGATGGTGGCGAAGCCGGCCTGCATCCATCGAACATCCATGACAACGCCTATGCCATCGGCTCCATCGATTTCACGGGAGACATGCCGGTCATCCTGGGGCCGGACGGCCCGAGCCTGGGTGGCTTCGTCTGCCCGGCGGTGATCGTCTCGGCCGATCTGTGGAAGACCGGCCAGCTTCGCCCGGGTGACACGGTGCGTTTCATTTGCGTGTCGGTGGCGCAGGCAGCAGCGCTGCGCGAAAAGCAGGAGGCGGTGTTTGCAGCACCGGCGCCGGCCACTGCCGACGTGGCTTCTGCAGTGGCTCCGGACGCGTCACCCTTTGCCTTGCCGGCGAAGCGCGAGCCTGCGACTGCCCTGTCGGCCATCGTTGCCGAAGGCACGACGAGCGATGGCACGCCGCTGGTCTATCGCCGCGCCGGCGATGATTATCTGCTCATCGAATTCGGCGCGCCGGTCCTGGACATCAACCTGCGCTTTCGGGTGCACGGTTTGATGCAGGCCATCGAAGCGGCGGCATTGCCCGGTGTGATCGACCTGACGCCCGGGATTCGCTCGCTGCAGGTGCATGTCGACCATCGACGCCTGCCGCTGGCCACGCTGCAGTCGCAGGTGGCGGCCTTGATCGCCGCACTGCCGTCGGTGACCGACATGGTGGTGGCCTCGCGAATCGTGCACCTGCCGCTGGCCTGGAACGACAGTCAGACCCGCCTCGCGATTCAAAAATACGAGACCACCGTGCGGCCCGGCGCGCCCTGGTGCCCGAGCAACATCGATTTCATCCGCCGCATCAACGATCTCGACGATGCCGATGCCGTGCACGACCTGGTGTTCAAGGCCAGCTACATGGTGCTGGGCCTGGGCGACGTCTACCTCGGCGCACCGGTGGCAACGCCGATCGACCCGCGCCATCGTCTGGTGACGACGAAGTACAACCCGGCCCGGACCTGGACCCCGGAAAACGCGGTCGGCATCGGCGGCGCCTACCTGTGCGTCTACGGCATGGAAGGACCGGGCGGCTACCAGTTCGTCGGCCGCACCGTGCAGATGTGGAACCGTTATCGCCAGACGGCCAGTTTTCGCGACGACAAACCGTGGCTGCTGCGTTTGTTCGACCAGATCCGTTTCTACGAAGTCAGCGAGGAAGAATTGCTGGCACACCGGCGGGATTTCCCGCTTGGGCGCTTCGAGGTCCGCATCGAGGAAACCGCGTTTTCGCTGGCAGAGTACAACCGCTTCCTGGCGCAGGAATCCGCCTCCATCGCAGTTTTCCAGCACAAGCAGCGTATCGCTTTTGCCGCCGAACGCGAGCGCTGGCGCAGCAGCGGCCAGGCCGATTGGGTCAGCGAGGAAGCAGTGGTCGACGCCAATGCCGAGGCGGCGCTTGCACCGGGTTGCCGGCACTTGCATGCGGTGGTTCCAGGCAGCGTCTGGAAGATCGTTGCGCAGCGAGGGCAACTGGTGGCAGGCGGTGACACGATTGCCATTCTTGAGTCGATGAAGATGGAAATTCCGCTTGCTGCAGTGTGCGCCGGGGTGGTCATCGAGTGGCTCGTCGCGGAGGGTACGCCGGTAGCGGGTGGGCAGGCGATCGCTGTTTTGCGAGAGCAGCCCGACACCTGAACGAAGGGCCGGATTCGCTCGCTGCGCAATGCAATGCAAGGCAGCGCCATCTCAACTTTTTATCGTGAACCGACATGACCAGCTCTTCAACATCCTCCATGCCCATCTCGTCGGCATCTTCCATGCCGGTGACGGCGCTTGCCGAACGGGCCGCGCGCCTGGCCGGAGACCAGACGATGCGCATCGACGCCCTGCATTCGCAATACCGGTCCGGGCAGCTCACCCCGCAGGCGTGCATGGCGCAAGTGCAGGCCCGCATCGACGCTGCCGATCGTCCTGAAATCTGGATCGCGCGGGTCGATCCGACGCTGCTGCAGCAGCAGGCCGCGGCACTGGGCGCGCTTCTGTTGCGGGAAGGTGATCCGGTTTTTGGCCGTCTGCCGTTGTTCGGCATTCCTTTTGCGATCAAGGACAACATCGATGTGGCGGATATGCCGACAACCGCTGCTTGTCCGGCGTTTGCGTTCACGCCAGGCCGGTCGGCAACCGTCGTCGAGCGCCTGCAGGCCGCCGGCGCGTTATTGATCGGCAAGACCAACCTCGATCAGTTCGCCACCGGCCTGGTCGGCACCCGGTCACCGTTCGGCGCGGTGCGAAATGCAATCGATCCGGAAATCGTCTCCGGTGGCTCGAGTTCGGGGTCGGCCGTCGCAGTGGCGCTCGGACTCGTGTCGTTTGCCCTCGGCACCGACACGGCCGGTTCCGGCCGCGTGCCGGCTGGCTTGAACGGCATCGTCGGACTCAAGCCGTCGCGCGGGCTGATCAGCACGCGCGGCGTGTTTCCGGCATGCCGGACATTGGATTGCGTTTCGATCTTTGCACGCAGCGTCGCCGATGCCTGGCTGGTGTTGCGCAGTGCGGCCGGCTACGATGCCGAGGATACCTACTCGCGTCACCTGCCGATGCTGGGCATGTTGCCACGGACGTTGCGCATTGCCGTGCCGGACAGCCCGGAATTTTTTGGCGACCGCGAAGCTGCGCAGGCATTTGCCGCCACCGTGGCCAGTCTGGAGGCGCGAAGCGATTGCACCGTGAGCCGAATTGATTACACGCCGTTTCGCCAGGCTGCCGAATTGTTGTACCAGGGCCCGTGGGTGGCGGAGCGGCTGGCGGCCTTGGGCGACTTCTACGCCACGCAGCGAGAGGCCATGGATCCGGTGGTGGCCGGCATCGTCGGCCAGGGAGCGCATTACAGCGCAGTCGATGCGTTCAACGGCCAGTACCGGCTGGCGGCATTGCGACGTCTGGCCGAGACAGCGTTGACAGACATCGATCTGCTGCTGTTGCCGACCAATCCGACCATGCCCAGCATTGCCGACCTGGTGGCCGCGCCGGTGCAGCGCAATGCCGAGCTGGGCTACTACACGAATTTCGTCAATTTTTTCGACATGGCGGCGCTGGCCGTGCCGGCTGCTGCGCGCGCCAGCGGCATGCCGGCCGGGGTCACGCTGGTCGGTCCGTGCGGCGCCGATCTGCGCCTGGCGGCGGCCGCGCAACGCTTGTTCGAGACGGTCGACGTTAGAAGTCTCGACGGTGCAAGTCCGGATATCGACAGGCCTTCCCTGGGCGCGTTGCAGCCGCTGTCGTCGCACGAACCGCGCATCACGGTGGCCGTGGTCGGGGCCCATCTCCGCGGCCAGCCATTGAACTGGCAACTGGTTGAACGTGGCGCGCGCTGGCTTGGCGATGCACGCACCAGTGCGCAGTACCGGCTATATGCGCTGGCAGGCACGACACCGGCCAAGCCGGGGCTGGTGCGCAACTCAGGCGCCGGCAATATCGACGATGTTGGAATGGTCGGCATTATCGTGAATTCCGGCAGTACCGACAGTACCGGCAGCACTGGCAGCCAGATCGCGCTCGAGCTGTGGGAGATGCCGCTGCGCCGGTTCGGTGAATTCGTGGCCGATGTGCCCGCGCCATTGGGAATCGGGTCGGTGGAGCTTGATGACGGCAGCTGGGTGAAAGGCTTCCTGTGCGAATCGGCTGGCTTGGCGGGCGCCACCGACATCAGCCACCTGGGCGGCTGGCGCGCGTACCTGGCGCAGCGCTAACCGGGAGAGCCGAAGTCCGCGTAATCGGGTAGCATCGGAGGAGATCTCTGATCAAACCGACAACGGTGTGATCGCCCCCACAGATCCATTACGAGGACACCATGGCTTACCAGACAACCAATCCCTTTGACGGCAAGGTCAGCGCGACCTTCCCGGAATGCACTCCCGCCGAACTCGAGACCAAGCTGCAGCAGGCACAATCCTGTTATCTGCACTGGCGCACGACGGCATTTTCAGCGCGCAGCGCCGTGCTGGCCAAGGCGGCCGCGATCCTGCGCGAGCGGCCGGACGAATTCGCCAGCCTGATCACTTTGGAGATGGGCAAGCTGATCGCCCAGAGTCGCGGCGAAGTCGCCTTGTGCGCGGCGATCCTGGATTACTACGCGCAGAATGGCGAACGCTTCCTGGCGCCCGAGACATTGCCGACCGCCACCGGCACGGCAGTCGTGGAAAGCGCGCCGATCGGCGTGCTGTTCGGTGTCGAACCATGGAATTTCCCGTATTACCAGATCGCGCGTTTCGCCGCTCCGAATCTGGTGGCCGGCAATGTGGTGATGGTCAAGCATGCCTCGAACGTGCCGCAGTGCGCTCAGGCATTCGAACGCTTGATTGCGGAAGCCGGCGCGCCGGCCGGGGCCTACACCAACCTGTTCATTTCCAAAGACCAGGTGGCACAGGTGATCGATGACGTGCGGGTGCGCGGCGTGGCCCTGACCGGAAGCGAAGCCGCAGGCGCCGTGGTGGCTTCGCGTGCTGGCCACAACTTGAAGAAGACGACGATGGAGTTGGGCGGCAGCGACGCCTTCATCGTTCTGGAAGACGCCGACCTGGAGCGGGCGGTGAAGGGCGCGGTCATGGGTCGCATGGGCAATGCCGGCCAGGCATGCACGGCATCGAAGCGTTTCATCGTCGTCGAACCCCTGGCCGACCGGTTTTTGACGATGTTCCAGCAGGCGCTGCAAAATTTCAAGCCTGGCAATCCGATGGAAAAGGACACCACGCTGGCGCCGCTGTGTTCCGAGGACGCCTTGCTGCATTTGCTGGACCAGGTCAAGCGCGCGCGGGAAAAGGGCGCACGGGTTGTGCTGGGCGGCGAGCGGATCGACCACGCTGGCGCTTTCATGCAGCCGACGATTCTTACCAACATCGGCCCGGACAATCCTGCCTATCACGAAGAATTTTTTGGCCCCGTGGCATTGTTTTTCCGGGTGCCGGACGAAGCCGCTGCCATCACGCTGGCCAATGATTCACCGTTCGGCCTGGGTGGCTCGGTGTTCAGCGAAGACATCGAACGCGCAAAACGGGTGGCGAGCCAGATCGAGACCGGCATGGTGTTCATCAACCGGCCGGCATCGTCGGCGCCGGACCTGCCCTTCGGCGGCATCAAGAATTCCGGTTACGGACGAGAGCTGTCGGGGGCGGGTATCCAGGAATTCGTCAACAAGAAATTGATCCGGGTTGTTTGACGGTGCCTTGCGTCTGGCTAACGGGGCTGCGCACCATGGCGGCGCGGCGCGGATCGTTGTGCGTCGAAAACGCCTTAAAACAGCGCATAAACACGTGAAATCGACTGGCATCGGTTTTGCTATAGAAACCGTGCGGTAAGAGCGCATTGCACAGCACGCGTTTGCAAGGCATCTGACAGAGGATTGCTAGGGTTCCGATCCGGCCAGGTTGCGCGTCATGCGCGGCAATGGCCGGATGTCTGGTCCGAGAGCAGTCCGGCCCGGTTCCAAGAACCAGGCTCCACGGAGGGATAAAAGCCCGGGAGAACAACACGCAATGTCGTTCTCCGTGCGCCCGTCCACCTGATCAGGAGTCTTTCATGTCCAGCCAGTCCACCATGTCCCGCACGTCCCGCATCGCCATCCTGTGTCGTATTACCGAGCTTGTCAGTGCCCGCAGTGCCCGCAGTGCCCACAGCGCCTGCAGCGCATCGCATCGCCGCAACGTCGCCGGCAGGACCACGGCGTTGTTGCCGATGGTTGCCTCGGTCCTGGCCGGGCTCGCCATGCTCGGAACTGCAGGACAAGCTGCCGCTGCAACGACGCTCAACGTCGGCACGGTGGTCTGGATCGGCTATGGTCCGTTCTATGTCGCCGAAGCGATGGACATGTTCAAGAAGAACGGCGTCTCGGTGAAGCTGCAGGTGTTCGCCGATCCGGCCCTGATCCCGGCAGCACTGGCCGGTGGCTCGGTGCAGGGCGCGATGCTGACCTACGATCAGGTGATCGGTCAGGTCGCCAAGGGCATGCAGCAGAAAGTGGTCATGCCGATCGACTACTCCAACGGCGGCGATGCCATCGTAGCCGCCAAGGCGATTACCAAGGTTGCCGATTTCAAGGGCAAGAAAGTCGGCTTCAATCCGTTGTCGCCATCGGACTTCCTGCTGTCGTATGCGCTGTCGAGCAATGGCCTCTCCGACAAGGATGTCACGGCAGTCAACATGACGCCGGAAGCCGTGCCG
>JAYTLK010000196.1:0-7601 GCA_043729515.1 Herminiimonas sp. | reverse complement strand
GGATTCGAACCAGCGTACTCGTAAGAGGGCAGATTTACAGTCTGCTGCCATTAACCACTCGGCCACCCCTCCGCGGGGAACCCCAAACTATATTGGAGTCACCCTACATTGTCAACAGTTCTCGCCTGGGAAATTGCTTGGCAGGACAAGAGCGTGGCTCGTCTGCATGCCACGATTGACCGTCGCAATTCACCGGTCGTTTCGCCGGTCGCTTGCCACGGCCCGCCAAATACATGAAAATTCAACAACTTCCTGCAGTTGGCTGCAATTGCCTCAGGATCCAGGAATTCGTCAAGGGCCGGCGTGGCAAAATGGGGAATCTCGCCCGATCACGCCGCCGTTCATTGCCCTGTTAACTTTTTCATTCCGTGCACCACTTGCCTGATCCAGATCCTTCCGCCGCATCAAAAACGCTGATCATCCATGCGCATGCGATGCCGCATGCTTCCCGCATCAACCGGGCGATGCTCGCTGCAGCTCGAATGTTGCCCAACGTCACCGTGCGCGATCTCTATGAAACCTATCCCGATTTCTTTATCGATGTACCGGCCGAGCAGGCTTTGCTCGAGGAAGCCGACCTGATCGTGTTCCAGCATCCGATCCAGTGGTACGGCATGCCGGCATTGATGAAGGAGTGGATCGACCAGGTGCTCGAAGTCGGCTGGGCCTATGGCGACGGTGGCACTGCCCTGCATCAAAAACGGCATCTGCTTGCAATTACCACCGGCAGCCGGGCCGAAGCCTATTCCGAGGCGGGCACGCACCATTGGCCGTTCGAGGCGTTCTTGCCGCCGTTCCGCCAGACCGCGCAACTGTGTGGCATGCACTGGATGACGCCACTGATCCTGCATGGAGCGCATCAGGTCGGGCAAGTCGAGATCGATGCGCATGTCGCCCGCTACGTCGACCTGCTGTCTGGTCGGCCTGCAGAGACTCGGCACGTCGCACTGCAGGATCGCTCGTGAACGTAGCGATGCAAAACAGTCTGCTCGTCAACGCCCTGATTTACCTGGTTGCCGCGGTGCTGGCCGTGCCGATTGCAAAACGCCTGGGACTGGGTGCCGTGCTGGGTTACCTCCTGGCAGGCATGGCGATCGGTCCTTGGGGGCTGCGCCTGATCACCGAGGTTGAGGACATCCTGCATTTTTCCGAATTCGGCGTGGTGCTGCTGCTGTTCCTGATCGGCCTGGAACTTGATCCGAAGCGCCTTTGGTCGCTGCGCAAGCCGATTTTCGGCTGGGGCGCGACGCAGGTCGGTGGCGTCTCACTGCTCCTGTTCGGCGCGGCCCTGCTGCTGGGCGCCGACTGGCGCGCCGCACTCATCGCCGCGCTCGGCCTGAGCTTGTCTTCGACCGCGATTGCCCTGGCGACGTTGGGTGAACGCAATCTCTTGAAAACGCCGGCGGGGAACGCCGGTTTTTCGATCCTGCTGTTTCAGGACATCGCTGCCATTCCAATGATCGCCATCGTGCCGCTGCTGGGTGGCGTCGGTGCTGCCGGCGGCAACGGCTGGCTGGGTGCGGCCAAGGTGATTGGCGTGATCGCGGCACTGATCGTGGGTGGGCGCTTCCTGATCCGGCCGATCCTGCGCATCATTGCCAAGACCGACATGCGGGAAATTTTTACTGCATTTGCGCTGTTGCTGGTGATTGCCATCGGTTTGTTGATGCAGCTTGTCGGCATGTCGATGGCGCTCGGCACTTTCATGGCCGGCGTGCTGCTGGCGGATTCCGAATACCGGCATGCGCTCGAATCCGACCTGGAGCCGTTCAAGGGTTTGCTGCTGGGGCTGTTTTTCATCGCAGTCGGCATGTCGGTGGATTTCGGCGTGCTGCTGGCGCAGCCGCTGCTGATCCTGGGGCTGGTGATGCTGTTCCTGACGATCAAGACGACCACCCTGTATCTGCTTGCAAAATGCTTTTCGATCCCGCGCGCGCAGCAGGCGCTGTTCGGTTTCCTGCTGTCGCAAGGCGGCGAATTTGCGTTCGTGGTGTTCGGCGCGGCAGCGACTGCAGACGTCTTCTCGCCCGAGACCGCCTCGATCCTGGTACTGGTGGTGGCGCTGTCGATGGTGGTCACGCCCTTGCTGCTGCTGTTGCATGACCGGGTGATCGCGCCGCGCCATCGCGGTGAGAATGCACGTGAAGCCGACGCCATCGAGGCGCAGGAAAACCATGTGATCATCGCCGGCTTCGGCCGCTTCGGCCAGATCGTCGGGCGTTTGCTGCATGCCAACGGCATCGGCCTGACCGTGCTCGACCACGATGCCGACCAGATCGACCTGTTGCGTACCTTCGGTTTCAAGGTGTTTTATGGCGACGCCACCCGCACCGATCTCCTGCATGCGGCAGGTGCCGCGAAAGCGCAGGCGCTGGTGGTGGCAATCGACGACGTGGCCGACAGCCTGGCGCTGGTGGATGCGGTGCGGAGTGCCTTTCCGGACCTGCCGATCATGGCACGGGCACGCAATGTCTCGCACCTGTATGACCTGATGGACCGCGGCGTGACGGTGCTCGAACGCGAAACCTTCGAGTCAGCACTGCAGCTGGGCCGGCAGGTGCTGCAGCAGCTTGGATTTGGCGCATATCATGCGCGCCAGCTGGCCATGAAATTCAGGGCGCACAACATCCGCTCCCTCACCGCCGTCTATCCGGTCTACAAGGACCAGAAGCAACGGGTCTCGATGGCACGGCAGGCACGTGACGAACTCACCGAAATGTTCGCCCGTGACGCCGCCGTTTTCGAGCGAGAACGCAGCCGCAACTGGGACTGAAAATGGCGCCAGGTTGTTGCAGCGACCGTGCAACCACGGCGCGATCGATCGTCGCACCTGCTTCCACTTGCCGGATCGTCTTGCGCAGCCACGGCTCCCGCGGCTCCCGAAACTCCCGAAACTCCCTTTACCAGATCGTCACACGCTCCTGCGGTTTCAGATACATCTTGTCGCCTTCCTTGATCCCGAAGGCGTCGTAGAAGCCGGCCTGGTTGCGCAAGGTGCCGTTGGCCCGGAATTCACCCGGCGAATGCGGATCGGTCTTGATGTAGACGATCTGCTGCGCCTCACGCACCTTGCTGCGCCAGACCTGCGCCCAGCCGAGATAGAGCCGCTGGTCGCCGCTCAGGCCATCGATCACCGGCGCCGGCTTGCCACCGAGCGACAGGTGATATGCCTTGTGTGCAATCGCCAGACCCGAATTGTCGGCGATGTTTTCCCCGAGGGTCAGGGCGCCGTTGACGTTGTAGCCAGGCACCGGGCTGAAAGCACTGTACTGCGCCACCAAGGTCTTGGTCTTGGCGGCGAATTTCTCGTGGTCTTCGCGGGTCCACCAGTCGCGCAGGTTGCCGACTTCATCGAACTGGCTGCCCTGGTCGTCGAAGCCGTGGCTGATCTCGTGGCCGATCACGGCGCCGATGCCGCCGTAATTCACGGCGTCATCCGCGTTGGCGTCGAAAAACGGCGGCTGCAGGATCGCGGCGGGAAAGACGATCTCGTTTTTCTGCGGGTTGTAGTAGGCATTGATGGTCTGTGGCGTCATGCCCCATTCCTCGCGGTCGATCGGCTTGCCGAGTTTTGCCAGGGCCCGCTCATGTTCGAAGACGGCGATGCGTTGCACGTTGCCGACCAGATCGGCGCGGTCGATGGCCAGCCTGGTGTAGTCGCGCCACGTGCTCGGATAACCGATCTTGGGTGCGAAGGTGGCCAGCTTGGCCTGCGCCTCCTTCTTGGTGGCCGGGCTCATCCAGTCCAGGGTATCGATGCTCTGCCGGTAGGCCACCATCAAGTTGGCAACCAGCTTTTCCATGCGCGCCTTGTTCTCGGGCGGGAAGTACTTTTCGACATACAACTTGCCCAGGATTTCGCCGGCACCGCCTTCGACCAGGCGCACGCCGCGCTTCCATTGTGGCTCGTTGACCGGCACGCCGCGCAGCACGCTGCCGTAGAAATCGAAGTCCTGCGCAACGTCGGCCGCGCCCAGGTAGGCAGCGTAGCGATTGATGACGTGCCAGCGGAGATAGGCCTGCCACACCGGTATCGGCGTTGATTCGAGCAGCTTGCCGAAGCCGGTGAAAAAGCTCGGCTGGCGCACGATCACGTAATCGACCCGACCGGCGATGCCGGCATCCTCTTCCCAGCGCGCCCAGTCGAAACCCGGCACCAGTTGCGGCAGGCCCGACAACACCACCTTGTTGTAGGACTTGACCGGGTTGCGGTTCTCGACCTTGGTCCACTGCACCTTGGCGAGGCCAGTCTCCAGCGCCAGGATCGCCTTGGCGTTCTCGGCTGCCTGGGCGTCACCGCTGCGAGCCAGGCTCGATTCGATCAGCGTCTGATATTTCCGGCGGGCGTCGGCAAGTTTCGTGTCGTCGTCTTTCAGGTAATAGTCGCGGTCCGGCAGGCCCAGGCCGCTTTGCACCAGCAGCACGGCATAGCGAGTGGCATCTCGCCCATCCTGGCTCACTCCCATGGCAAACGGCGTGGTCACGCCGACGCGGCTGAAGTAGGCGAAGAGCGCCGGCAACTGGCGCTTGTCGGTCAATTCGGCGATGCGGGCAAAGTCGGCGGCCAGCGGCGCGCGGCCGAGCGATTCCCGGCGCGTGTCGTCCATGAAACTGGCGTAGAGGTCGCCGATCTTGCGTGCCTCGCTGCCGGATTTCTGGGCCGGGCCCGCTGCCGCAGCGGCGATGATGTCGCGCAGTTGCGGCAGAACGTTTTCACGCAGTTCATCGAAAGAGCCCCAACGGGATTTGTCGGACGGAATGTCGATCTTCTTCAGCCAGCCGCCGTTGACGTGTTCATAGAAATCATCGGCTGCCCGCACCGTGGAATCCATGTTGCGCATCTCGATGCCGGAGCGGGCCACTGCCGGCGCGCTCGCTGCGGAAGGCGGCTTTGCAAAGGCAGTCGTTTCCGCCGTGGCGGCCAGGGCTGGCCAGGCCGCCGTCAGCGCCAGCGTGGCAGAGGACAACGATACGGAAAACAGGGTGGCGACTGCACGAGCGGCAGGATTCGGTTTCATGTGGATATCTTTCATCGATCGCAGCGGCGCGGGCGCCGAAAAAAAACCGGCGCACCACGGTGCGCCGGCAGGCTTTGCAGGGCTGCCTACCAGATCAGCACCCGCTCTTCCGGTTTCAGATACATCTTGTCGCCCGGCTTCACACCGAAGGCTTCGTAAAAACCCGGCTGGTTCTTCAACGTGCCGTTGCCGCGGAATTGTTCCGGCGAATGCGGATCGGTCTTGACCTGCACGATCATCTGCGGTTCGCGCGACTTGCCGCGCCAGACCTGCGCCCAGCCGAGATAGAAACGCTGGTCGCCGGTCAGGCCGTCGATCACCGGTGCTTCCTTGCCGTTCAACGACAGGCGATAGGCCTTGTAGGCGATCGCCAGACCGGAATTGTCGGCGATGTTTTCGCCCAGGGTCAGTTCGCCATTGACGAAGTAGCCGGGCACCGGGCTATAGGCAGAATACTGGGCCACCAGCGCCTTGGTCTTGACGGCGAACTTGTCGTGGTCCTCTTTGCTCCACCAGTCGCGCAGGTTGCCGAGCTGGTCGAACTGGCTGCCTTCGTCGTCGAAGCCGTGGCTGATCTCATGCCCGATCACGGCGCCGATGCCGCCATAGTTGACGGCGTCATCCGCGATGGCGTTGAAGAACGGCGGCTGCAGGATCGCGGCCGGGAACACGATTTCGTTCAACTGCGGGTTGTAGTAGGCGTTGATGGTCTGCGGGGTCATGCCCCATTCGGCGCGGTCCAGAGGCTTGCCCAGTTTCGCCAACTGGCGCTGGTATTCGAACATGGTGGAACGGCGCACGTTGCCGACCAGGTCTTTCTTGGCAATGGTCAGCTTGCCGTAGTCACGCCACTTGCTCGGATAGCCGATCTTGGGCGCGAAGGTAGCCAGCTTTGCCTGGGCTTCCGTCTTGGTGGCCGGGCTCATCCAGTCGAGCTTGTCGATGCTTTGCCTGTAGGCCACCATCAGATTGGCGACCAGCTTTTCCATGCGCGCCTTGTTCTCGGGCGGGAAATATTTTTCGACATACAACTTGCCCAGGATTTCGCCGGTGCCGCCTTCGACCAGGCGCACGCCGCGCTTCCAGTCAACTTCGTTTTGCGGCACGCCGCGCAGGACCGAACCGTAGAAAGCGAAGCGGCGATCCACATCGGCCTGGGCAAGATACGGTGCATAGCGATTCAGCAGGTGCCATTTGAAATACGCTTTCCAGACCGGCAGCGGCGTCGCGGCCACGATCTTGGCCAAGCCGTTGAAATAGCTTGGCTGGTTCACCACGACATAGGTCACCCGGCCATCGATGCCGGTTGCGCGCTGATAGGTCTTCCATTCATAACCGGGGGTGAGCTCGGTCAGCTTGGCCAGTTCGACTCGATTGTAGGTCTTGACCGGATCACGGTTCTCGACCTTGGTCCATTGCACCTTGGCCAGCGCGGTTTCCAGCGCCAGGATGTCGCGCGCATTGGCAGCGGCATCCTTGTCGCCCCCGGCGGCCAGCATGCCTTCGATCAGCACCTGGTATTTCTGACGCACGTCCTTCAACTTGGCATCGTCGTCCTTCAGGTAGTAGTCACGGTCCGGCAGGCCGAGGCCACCCTGGCTCAGTTGCGCCACGTACTTGGTGGCGTCCTTCGAATCCTGGGTGATGTCGAAATCGAAGGGCGCGGTGGCGCCAATCTGGTTGAAGTAAGCGACCACGCCGGCGATCTGCTTCTTGTCGCGCATCGAATCGATGCGGGCGAAGTCGCCGGCCAGTGGCGCGCGGCCAAGGCGGTCACGCTGCGCCTGATCCATGAAGCTGGCGTACATGTCGCCGATCTTCTGGGCGTCGCTGCCGGGCCGGGCCGATGGATCGCGGGCGGCGTTGGCGATGATGTCACGCAGTTGCGGCAAGGTGTTTTCCTGCAGTTCGCTGAATGAGCCCCAGCGCGACTTGTCGGCCGGGATCTCGGTCTTCTGGATCCACAGACCGTTTACATGCCGGTAAAAATCATCCTGGGCGCGCGAAGCCGGATCAACATATTGCAGGTCGATGCCGGATTTTACGCCGGCCGCCGATGTCGTTGTCGACGCTGTTGCCGTCGCTGCAACGGTTGCCGCCGCGGTCGGGGCAGCGGCGGGCACGGGTTGCTGGGCATGGGCCGAGATCAGACCGGCACTGCAGAGCGCGACGAACAGCACGCCTGGGAAAGTGGTTTTCACTTGTCGAAGTCCTTTGGGTGAGGGGAAGCGATGCCGATGACCGCACTGGCCGCGGATAGTGGCCAGGCTGCGTCTCCGGCGGAAATGCCGGCTTATTATCGCTGATCCAATGAAACTTGTTGAGGCCGTGAAGCAGCAAGATCGGATTATCCCGCCGCCCGGTGAGGCGCTGCTTTGCGCCAGGTTCAGAGGCGCTGCCGGCCGGTTCAGGGCAATGGTGCAGGCAGGGCAGCCAGGGCGGGTGGGCGCACCGGTTTCGCCTGAGCCGCCGGGCAATTCAGCGCACCGGTTTCGGCAGGGCTGCGGTCTGGCCGATACCGTATTTTCGGGTGATGACCTGATACAGCTCGGTCAGCGGTGCCAGCCGGGGATTGGCTGGATC
>JAYTLK010000195.1:0-12955 GCA_043729515.1 Herminiimonas sp. | reverse complement strand
CTGCGGATCTTTCTGCAGATCGTGCTGCGGATCTTGATGGCCGTGCTGTTGTATTGCCGGTTGCGGCCTGCGCGCCCGGGTTGATCGCCTGCACGGTGGTGCCAGCGACAGTCGCGCCAGCCAGCTTGAAAAAAGAGCGACGACCGGGGTCCGCTGCGGCCGGTCTTATTTCGGAAGATTTTTTCACGGGCAGGCGCTTTCACGTGGGCCGTGGGCGGAGGAGTCGCGCGTTGCACGGCGGCGCACCGGGGCTCGTCAACTTCCCGTGATGCGGTTCCACCTTGGCAGCGGATGACCTGCACCGCGGTGTTGTCAAACTTTCACTGCGTCGGTCGATTGGAGAGAAGCGATGGCGGTTGGTTCACTGCGCCTGGCTCGATCAACTCGTGGCAGTGCCAATTGCGTTCAGGTCCGTTGCGCCATCTGCGCCGGCGCGAAATTTCAGGCGGATGGCCTCGATGGCCGCGACCATGAAAGCGTCGATGTCCTCCACCCCGCGGGCGGTGACGAGCGTGCCGTCGACCACCACCGCATCATCGACGGGTGTGCCACCGGCACTGCGCACCGCCGGTGCCTGCGCTGCGTTGGCGGCAATCCGGGCGCCGTCCACCACGCCGCAATTGATGCACAGGTCCACGCCCTTGAAAATAGCGCCCAGCGGTTTGCCGTCAGCACGCAGATCGGTCAGGAAAGCGGCCAGCTTGACGTGGTCGAGTTCGGCGCCGTGCTCGCCACCGATGACGAGCGCCGCATCAAAATCCTTGGCATCGGCTTCGGCGGTGGTGATGTCAACGTCGACCCCGGCTCCTGCGCCGACGCCGACTTCAACTTCGGCAGGCGCCGGCAAGGCAACAGTGGCGTCGGCCGCGATCGGGTCGAGCGGGCGGCGACGCGATGCCATCACCTTGGTGATCGCCCCTTCGCGTTGCAGGGCATGGTTGGCTGTCAAAAGCAGTGCTGGCTCGAAGCCGGCATCGGCGAAGACGGCGATGTGAAGGCCATTCAGGGCAGAAATCATGATATCGAAAATATTGACTTGAGTAGAAGACCGGGCGCAGCCCGTACGAACCCATCGGTGACGGCAAAGCAGCCGACAACATCGGGGACAACGAACATGGGACATCATAGTTGCCGGACGGTTCCGTGGTTGAAGGGATGGAACAGGTGAACACAATCGACGGTGAAGCAAGCCTGGGGCAAGGCAGCCTTAAATCTGGCGTAAAAATGAAGAAAATTACGTAAGTAATTAATAAATTAAATTACTTAATAGCGGAATAAATCGACATTTTTATCATTATCTCGCTCTGTTTTGAAAAGAGAGGGTGCGCTGGTATAGTCAACAGTTTCCCTCAACACGACGCGCCATGAATGATGATTTGCCTGCATTTCGAGGATTGCCCGCATCAGCCGATGCCCCGCCCGGCATGTCCCTTGGCCTTGATGCATCTCCGCGCTCTCGATCCTCCGCGGGCGACGCCGTCGGCGGTGCGTCCGAGGCGACCCATGCCACCATGCCGACCGACCTGTTTCACACGTTGGCCACGGCGCCCCTGGTGGCCGCTGGTTCCGATAGCGAACTGGCGCGCGCCTTTCTGGAGGCAAGTGCGTTGTCTGCGCATTCGATCAAGAGCCTGACCAAAGATCTCGGCCGCTTCTTGTTGTGGTGCCAGGAGAACCGCACCTCGCTGATGCAATTGCGCATCGAAGACTTGATCGCCTATAAAAATTTCCTGGCCGATCCGCAACCGGTAGCGCACTGGATCAGCAAGACGAAATGGCCGCGCGAGGATCCCCGCTGGCGGCCGTTTTCCGGGCCACTGTCCACGGTCAGCATCAACCACGCCTTTCGGGTCGTGAAAGCGTTGCTCGGTTTTGCCAAGGATGCAGGGTATTTGCAGCGCAATGCGGGCGCGCTGGTCAAGAACGTGCAGGCAACCAGGGCCGCGCGCGTGACCCGCTATCTGGAGCCGGCGGCGATGGGGTTGGTCGATGCCGCGCTGGACATGCTGCCCGCCGTCACGCTACCGGCGCGGCGCGCGCAGGCGCGGGACCGTTTTCTCTTCATGGCGTATGCCACGACCGGCGCACGGCTGTCGGAACTGACCGGCGCCACCATGGGCGCGGTGTATGCCGAAGCCGACCGCCGCTGGTGGCTCGACGTGCTCGGCAAGGGCAACAAGGCGCGGCGCCTGCCGGTCTCGCTGCCACTGCTGGCAGCATTCCGGAATTACCGGGCCCAATATGGCCTGGCGCCGGATACTAGCCGTGACGACGCCCTGCCGCTGGTGCTGGCCACCCGCGGCGCAGCGCTGGTCGGCGTGACCGATGAAGCCGTGTCGCGCGCCCTGAAATCGCTCTTTGCCGCCGCCGCCGAACTGGCCGACGCAGCTGGCGACGCCAATGCCGCCTTGTCCCTGCGCCAGGCATCGACGCACTGGCTGCGCCACACCATGCTCACCACCCATGCCAACAATGCGGTGTCGCTCAAGGTGCTGCAGGATACCGCAGGACATGCCAGCATCGCCACCACTGCTCTCTATCTGCACAAGAGCGACATCGAACGGCACGATGCACTGCTGGCGTCGCTGGCGCAGGCGCCCCCACCCGCATTGCAAGACACATGAACATGGCAGCACACAAGCCAAGGTATCCGGTCACGCCGGACGGTCGTTATTTCGTGGTCTCGGGGCGCCTCTGGCGCATGAGCAATCCGCAGCTGCCTGATGAGCAACGACAGGCACAGGTCGACCGGCTGATGCAGGCCCGCCGCCAGGTCGGCACTGCCCGTCGGGCCGGCGACGCCGATGCCGAACAGGCCGCGCGGGCGCTGGTCGATCTTGCCAAGCGGGCTCTAGGTGAGCGCGGGCCGGTGTGGTGGACCGACGGCGCACCGGACTACAACCGGAAAATGGTGGCCAACACGCCCTACATTGTCTGGCATGCCGGATTGTCTGATTGAATCGTCTGCACGAGAAAGTCGGGCAGCCGGACTTCCGGCGCCCGATCCCTTCAACAAAAATCTACTGCTTCAAGAAGGCCAGGAGATCGGCATTCAACTGATCCTTGTTCATTTGCGGAATGGCGTGCGGCGCGCCTTTGTAGACCTTCAATGTCGGATTGGGCAGCAGCTTGACGGCTGCCAGGCCGGCAGCGCCGATCGGCACGATCTGGTCGTCATCACCATGGATCACCAGCGTCGGGATCGTCATCTTCTTCAAGTCTTCGGAGAAGTCGGTTTCTGAAAACTGCTTGATGCATTCATAGGCGCCACGCAGTCCGCATTGCAGGCCAAGGATCTCGAACGTATCGCGCTTGCCTTGCGAATCCTTCACGCCCGGCCGGTTGAAACCGAAGAAAGGCGTTGCCAGGTCCCGCCAGAACTGCGCGCGATCTTCCTTGACAGCGGCACGAATGCCATCGAACACGGTAATCGGCAAGCCATTTGGATTGTTTCCCGTCTGGACCATTTGCGGTGTCACCGACGCCACCAGGACAGCCTTCGCAACCCGTCCGGTGCCGTGCCGTCCGATGTAGCGCGCCACTTCCCCGCCGCCGGTCGAGTGACCGACGAAGGATGCACCGGTCAGGCCAAGGGCTTCGACCACAACCGAAAGGTCGTCGGCATATTGGTCCATGGTGTTGCCGTCCCAGGGCTGGCTCGATCGACCATGTCCGCGACGGTCGACGCCGATGGTGCGAAACCCATTGTTCGACAAAAACATCATCTGGTCTTCGAAGGCATCCGAACTCAATGGCCAGCCATGACTGAAAACAACGGCCGGGCCGGTTCCCCAATCCTTGTAATAAATCTGCGTGCCGTCCGGCATGGTAATGGTGCTGGCAGTTTTTGCAACCGGCGCCGGTGAAGCCGCCTGAGCGTTCGAGCCGCCACAGCCGCTCATGACGATGGCGCTGCCGGCAGCAATGGCTGCGCTGCTGAACAAGGCACGGCGGCGTGAAGCGATCTGATCGAGTTCGTTGGAATTGTTTGACATCTTGTCTCCTAGTTATTGTGTGATTGTGTGACCCTATTGACTGCAGATGACTTCCTGGAACCAGATTCGGTTACCAGGAAAATACGCAAGCAATCCATTCGATATCCCTGGACGAGAAGGCCATCGACGGATTTTTCGTGTAATTCGTTCAGCCAGGGCTGGGCGCTGCTACAACCATCGACCGGTAGCGCTCGATGATGTCCATGAATTCGTCGTGCTCTTTTTCCGGGACGCCGACGTGGTACAAGGTTGCCGCAATCTCATGGGCGACGATGTCGAATTCACGCTCGGATACACCGAGGTTTGCATGGGACTCCTTCATGTCGCGCCCCGGATAACACTTCGGGCCGCCCGTCTGCTCGATCGACCAGGCAGTGACCAGAAATTTGAAGCCGGGCTGGCCCTGCATCTGATGAAACCGTTCTACCGCCGGATTGTTGTTGGCCGATGCGTTGTCGTACAACCGGTCCACCAGGACATTGACTGCCCCGGCGATGCCATAGGTACCGCCCAGTCGTTCATACAATGTTGCTTCACTCATGGTTGTCTCCACCTTCACTGCATTGATATGACCCCGGAATGTCGCCCTATCGACGTCGCATCTGCCCCCTGCCTCGTCGGGCAGGTAAGCCGTCAACGGTCCCGGTCTTCTTGCTGCACATGGACCATTACGGGTTCCATGCGATGAACAAGTGCTTTCAGTGCCTCCCGCAATGCGGCCAGTGCGACAGGTTCCAGTTCGGTACGGCAAACGACGCTCTGCTGGACGACCGCGGCAGCCGCTTCCAGGGCGCTGCCTGCTATGGTCAGCTCCACCTGGATCACGCGGCGGTCACCGGCATCGCGCCGGCGCCGAAGCAGCCCGGCGCCTTCGAGACGATCGACCAGCGGCGTGATGGCATGGCCATCCAATTGGAGACGTTCGGCGATGTGCGACATTTGCTGCGTTCCATGTTGCCAAAGAGACATCATCACCAAATATTGCGGATAGGTCAGGCCGAGTGGCTCAAGCAAGGACCGGTAGGCACGCGTTACCGTATTGGTGGCCGCGTAGAGCGCAAAGCAGAGCTGGTCGTCGAGCCGAAGCCTGGACATTTCATCTGGAACTTCTGGTAGATCATCTTTATTCATCCTTGATTCAATCACGCGTGAACTAAAATGTCAAATTACCGCAAATCGGGTGGGCGCGCCAGGACAGGCGTGCGTGCGTCGTGTCAAAAACGATCGGGAGCAATGCAACCTGGACGAATGGGAACAGGACGATCCGAGCCGGAGGGCGCATGCGCCCACAACGGGCAACCGCATTAAGCGACTCAGGCCGAATATCCGCTACGGTCAGGCCGCAAAAGCCGGCCATCAGCGAGAACCTGATGACAAAATCGCAATCAAATTGCGTACACTTAAGATGGTGTCGGCTGGTAATCCACAGCCATTCCAGATGCCCGGAATCTCCATACCTTTGCTAATTTGCTTGTTCACTGTTCACTGTTCACTTCAGGAGCGCCTACGATGCGTCGTCCCTTCGCCAATCTCGTTGTTTGTCTCCTGACACTCTGCATTGCCATTCCGGAATCCGCTGCCCGCCGCCTCGGTGGCGGAGGATCGGTCGGGCGACAGGCGCCGATGTACCGGCAGCGCAGCACGCCGGCCTATCAGCCGCGCCAGCCTGTTCCCGCGGCACCAGCCTATGTGCCGCGCCAGGCGCCCGAACCGGTGCGACAGTCCGCGCCGGTGCCCGCTCCGGCGCCACCGAATCTTGCGCGCCAGGGCAGCGGTGTGCCGTGGGGCGGCATGCTGGGTGGCGCATTGGTCGGACTTGGGTTGGGCTCACTGATGTCCTCACATGACCGCTCCACGAATGCGGCCGGGAATGGCAATGGCAATGGCAATGCAGACGGCAACCGGAATGGCAATGGGAATGTGACTGGGAATGGAAATTCGAACGGCAATTTGAACGGCACGGCAGACCCGGCCACACCAAGGCAGCAGTCCGGTGGCGGAGCCAGTGGCACCGACGCGGTCGGTGCCGGACAGGCAGGGCAGCCAGTGCCGGCCACGACCGAAACAGGCCGCAGCGGTTTTGGCTCGATCCTGCTATGGGGTCTGCTCGCCTTGGTTGCCTTCATGCTTTTTCGGCGTTCGCGGGCCGGGAAAACACCACGGCTCTGAATGTATGGCCCGCTGGTGCCCCGCTGCATTCCGGCGGGAAGGCCGTCAGCAGTTCAGACGAATTGCCGACTGATCGAGCCGACATCGACCCGTGCCTGCAGCCGCGCCGCCAACAAATACAAGCCGGCCATCTTCCTGTGCAACAAAAGCACGTTGGCCTCCGGCGTATGCCAGAAGTCGCGTTCCATGCCCAGCGCAATGCCCTTGTCCCGTAGCCGCGCAGCCAGGTCCGACGCGCCAAAATCGTAGGCACCTTCCGCGCGCAGCGGCTCGCCGACATCAATGAACATGCCGAGCACGGCATCGCGTTGCGGCGCAGGGGTAGTTTCATCGAAATAGCCGAGTGCGATTGCTGCCGGTGTGAGTAGCGCGGGGTCGCAAGCGATCGCTCCCTGCAACAGCTGCCGGTACTGCATGATCATCGCAATCGCGTATTCCCGGGTCGCGCCGAAATCAAGCAGGACCAATCGCCCGGACGCGCGCTCGAAGCGGTAGTTGGCGAAGTTGGGATCGGTCTGGATGAACCGAAACACGAACATTTCCTGAAACAGCAGGCGCATCAGCAGCGTCACGACCCGGTTGCGTTCTTCCTGCGGAGCGTGGATGAGGCTTTCCACCGGCACGCCCTCCATCCTGGTCATGGTCAGGACCTGGCCGGTGGTCAGTGCCTGGTGCGCCTGCGGGATCGCGTAGGAAGGATCGCGGGCGAGCAGATCGCGATACCGCTCCATGGCAGCGGCTTCATGCAGATAATCTGCTTCCTCGTGCAGCTGCTGCTTGGCTTGCGCAAGCAGCGGGCTGAAATCGACCGTCTTGGGAATCAGGCCCGACAGCCGGCACAACGCGGCGACGTTGTCGATGTCGCTGTCGATGCTTTCCTTGACGCCCGGATATTGAACCTTGACGGCGACCCGCTGGCCGTCGGTCATTTCCCCAAAATGCACCTGCCCGATGGAGGCCGCTGCCACCGGGGTGAATGAGAACTGCCGAAAATGCCGGCGCCAGCCCTCTCCCCAGTTTGCATCGAGCATGGCGACGACCTGGCTCATCGGCATCGGCGTCGCGTCGGCGCGCAGCCGGGCGAGGATCGCGGCAGTTTCCGGTGGCAGCAAATCACCGGCATCCATCGACAGAAATTGCCCGACTTTCATCGCTGCACCGCGCATGTGCGCCAGCTTCTCGGCCACGCGATGAGCATTGGCAGGTGTCAGAATCAATTCGCCCAGGCGCGGACGCTTGCCCTGGGCCAGGTTTCGCGCACCTTCGCTCAAGACATTACCGGCAATGCCGCCGGCCAAAGTGCCAAGTCCGACCAGGCGGCGCAAGCGACCACTGGGAACGGCACGGTTGCGGATCTCGCGTTCGATGTCGATCTCGGTCGGGTCGTCTGGCATTGGAGTGGTTTCTCCGGATGGGTTGTCAATGAGGGTAAAAGCGGGTCGGTACGACTCGCAGCGGGCGGCGCAAGCAGGTATGCGCCGGAGCGTGCAACGGGAACCGGCATTGGCGACCGGACACGCTGCGCCGCAAGTTCTGTCATCATCTCGGCATGGAACAAAAGACAACACTGCCCACGCCGTCACTGACCGTATTGTATGACGGTGCCTGCCCCCTCTGCCGGCGCGAGATCGGACTCTATCGCGGCCTCGATGCATTGCAACCGGTGACCTGGTGCGACGTCAATGCGCCGCATGTGCCTCTGCCGCCAGGTGGCGATAAAAACGCCTACCTTGCCCGATTCCACGTGCAGCAGGCCGATGGGACGGTCTTGAGTGGCGCGGCTGCCTTCGTGGCGCTTTGGTCAGTGCTGCCTGGATGGCGCTGGCTCGGGCGTCTCGGCCGGCTTCCGGGGATGATGCCGTTGATGGAAGCAGCCTACAGTTTGTTCCTGCGGTTGCGGCCGAGATTGCAATTGCTTGCTCGCAGCCTGGAAGCACGGAGCATGCGGTGAAATTCGCAACAAGGATCTTTCGTTTCCTGCATTGCATCATGGCGTTTCTGTTCGGCGCGGCGGCCGTGCTGCTGATGGGCATTGCGACCTACATGGCCTGGGGTGCGGTGAAAGCCGGTTTCGATACCGAAACCGCGCAGGCAGTCATCGAAGCAGTCGGTCTGCTGGCGGCTGCTGTCGTGGCGCTGCAGATCGCCGAGACAATTCTCGAGGAAGAAGTCGTGCGGGATGCGGATGTGAGTGCGCCGACCAGGGTGCGGCGCTTCGTGTCACGGTTTTTCGTGGTGGTGGTCGTGGCTCTGGCGATCGAAGGCCTGGTTGCCAGCTTCAAGGCGATTCATGAAGACCTTTCCCTGCTCTGGTATGCATCGAGCCTTCTGGCTGCGGTTGGCGTGCTGCTTGCGGCCTGGGGATATTTCATCCGCAAGAACGGTTTTGCGGAAAAGCTCGAACCGGAAGCAATGGCCGAGGCAAAACGGGAAGATGCGAAGCTGAAGTAGCGATGCGCAAACCGGCAAATACCGCACCAATGTGCGTAGCCTCACCTGCGCCAGGGAAAGCCGGTGCTAGCATCAGTCGTACACTGTTCGAAGCATCACCATCGAGGCGATATGGCATCAGACCAATTGAAACAGACCCTGCTTTCACTGCACGCCAGCCTGGTGTCAGGAGAACCGCTCGACCCGGAACTGCAGAGTCTGCTGCGTCTGCTTGATGCAGACATCCATGCTCGCCTGATGCAAGAGAATCAGGCTGGCGGTGCGGATTCTCTCGCGAGCGCGGCACCGACACCGACTGGCCTTGGCAACCGTGCCCAGGAAATCTCGGCGCGCTTTGCCGCCGCCCATCCGCACCTGGAGCCGGTACTGCGTGAGTTGACCGATACCTTGCAGCGCATCGGCATCTGAAGCTACGCCGTCATGGAGCGCGAGAATTCCGGATTGATTCAGGCGCATGGCGATGTCGGGGATGTCGTTTTGGCTGGCGAACGCACTGCTGGGTTGATAGAGGCATCGTCCCTCGTGCTGAAGCCAACCCGCGGCGAACACCTGATCGCCTGCTTTGAGGCGGCGAAGGGCGTTCTGGTCCTGCTCGCTGGCTTCGGTCTCCTGTCGTTGATGCATGTGGACCTGCAGCATTTCGCAAAAGCCTTCGTCGACACGCTTCATCTGGCCCCGCGCGGGATGATGGCGAACCTTTTCTTGCGGGTCGGCGCTTTTACGGGGCACCGATTGATGTGGCTGGCATTTGCCGCCTACGCTTATGCCGCGCTGCGCTTTGCCGAAGCCTATGGATTGTGGCGTGCTCGGAAGTGGGCAAAGTGGCTGGCCGTGGCAAGTGGCCTGTTATACGTACCGTACGAATTGTTTGAGGTCATGCGGCATGTAACGCTGATCAAATCACTGGCGTTGGTTCTGAACCTGGCAATTGTTGGATACGTGGGTTATTCGCTCTGGCGTGCAAATCGAATTGCCATGCTGGTAGAGCCTTGAAGGGCGGCAGCATGCGGTTGTAAGCTGAATATGAAATACAACTAACGTGCTTTCTACAGTGCCAAGCTTCACTGCAAGCCCGCATGTTCGGCTTAAACGGTTAGTTGCATTTTTATTTTCTAGCGCTCTTCTCTGGTCTTGTTACATATTCTGTCTGTTCTGCGCCAAGGTTTGAAGCAAGTTCAGATCGCGTCATACGTCGTTACGATCGGACGCCGTGGAATCTGCTCCACTCATTGGTTTATCGACTGGCGCACGTTGGACCACGCCAGTACTCCCCCACCGCATTACCCAATAACAAATGCTGTAAACAATCGCGGCGCAATAGAAAACGCCGCCCCGGTCTGACCCGCGACGGCGTTACTCTGAATTTTCTACAAGACCGAAACAACCAACCCGTTCCGATGCGCTGATGTTTACTTCATCGATGTCTGCAGTGCCTTGGCTTGGTCCAGATGCATGTTCACGGCCGGACGCGCTTTTTGCAACATTGCTTTCAACTCAGCGTCTTTCGCATTCGGCAGCAAGACGTTGTCGATCATCATCAGCACTTTTTCGTGATCGGCAACCTGGCTGTCTATATAGGCTTTGTCGAAGGAATGGCCGGTGGCTGATTTCAGGTTCGCCGCCACTTTTCCAGCATCATCCTTCATCGTTTTCGTGACGTCGCTTTCTTGCGGCGACAAATGCTTTTTCTTTGTCAACGCAGAACCTTCCTGATTCATTACCGTATGTTCCTTGATCATTTCGCGGGCATAGTCCTTGACCTTCGCATTCTGGCCTTTGGATTCAGCCAATTTGCCGGCATCGATTTCACTGGTATTGACTGTCATGACAATGGCAGCGATCTGCGCATCATTTGGTGTTGCAGCAGATGCACCGGAACCGGCAGCGCTGGTGCCGCTGGTGGAGGCACCGCTGGAAGCTGCGCCGGCTGCGTCGGCAGTCATGCCTGTGCCAGTTGCCGCGGGCGATGTGGCAGAAGTGCTGTCAGAAACATTGTTACCCGGAGCAGCAGCACCCGGGCCGGTGCCCATGTTACTTGCCGTGCCAGCCGCGCCGCTCGAACCAGCGGTACCGGCTGCCGCCGTGCTGGCATCCTTGTTCATACCGGTACTGGCAGCAGTCGAACTATCCGCCGAGCTTGCTCCAGCGGTCGGGGCATCGGCATTGCGACGCCCGCAGCCAGTCACGACAGTGCTCAGAACGGCGGCCGCAAGAAGAAGACGGGTCGTGTTTAGAATAGGTGTCGAAGATTTCATGGTGTTACCTTATGAGGATGGAATCAGACAACCGCTGTTCCATTGAATGTTGGCACCGGCACATGCCGATACTTCAATGCCGCACACATGTTCGGTACAAGCACCCAGTCAATTCGGTTGCAATATGGACCCGGCAGGATGCCGACCTGGAACAGACAGTGAGTCGGCGCATCGAATCGTGGACCGACCACTGTACTGCTGTCGCGATTCAAACAATTCCATCCACACCCTCTGCACGCCAACAAGAAATTCAAAACGTGTGCATGGAATGAAATCCCGGACCCTTTCTTTTGAACATGCCTGCAGCGGGTGGCATGCAGTCACTTTCAAATAAAGCATCATTGGCGTCTGTGCGCGGTTTAACATTTGCGTGTCAGGCCTGTCATCTTTCCATGCGTCTTTGCTTTACTACAATTAGTCCGGTGCAAAAGAGTGCAGATGTTTTTCCTTACACCACTACATTCTCAAAAGATGACTGAACGCTTTAGATTCGTTGCAGAAAGTTGACTCAATTGTTTTCTTGGAGTCAATACTGTTAGTATGGCATCTTACAATTCCAAGGAGCCATCATGTCGAACATGACAAGCGTTAAATCTGCCCTCGATGCAGAAATCAAACATGCAAAAGAAGGCATTGCGTTTTACTCCACGCGGATTGCAACGTTGGAGAAAATGATTGCGCAACTTGATCAGCTCGACGGTGGACAGAGTCAATCTTCCGTGCACGGCAGCACTGGCAAACGGACTTATACGCGCAAAGCCAAAACGATGGAAACGGCAAGTGCTAACAGCGGGGTCGAAAATGCCAAGCGCCGTGGCAAGGCAAATGGTAAATCGGGCGGCAAGCTGCCAGCCACGACCGCTCGTTTCTGGCAGAGCCTGTTATCGGAAACACCGATCTCGAACAAGGACATCATCGCAGCAGCAATCAGTACATTACAAATCAAGCCGAATGCGACTGATCTAAAAAAACTCAAACAGCGACTGGCCAATGCGATCACCTTGATGACCAAGGATGGATCAATGTTGAGCGAAGGTAGCGGTCGCGAGCGCCGTTTTTACAGCAAAAAAGGCTGACGGCACATCGCTTGCGGATCGGTTAATTTTGTTACCTGCATGCAGAGCGCATGGCATGAGAAATGGAAAAACCCGGGGGCCTTTCTCGGTCTGCATGTACGGGATGCGCTGCTTTTTCTATCTGTCATCAAACCATGTCGTCACCGGGTAGGATTGCTGGCAGCTGCTGCGGGTCTGGCGTAGTTATTTGAACGCTTGCGGGTGCAGCGAGCTTCTCCTGAATCCAGTGAGCGTGATTTTCAAGACCCGCTTGTAGACCGTCCGGTGCCCTGGGCGCTGCCGGAGGGTTTCTACGATGATAAGCGAGCGCACCCGCGGCAGCGCCGAAGATGACTGGATGAAGAATCGCGCCTCCAATGGCTTGGGTGATCAAAGCGGTTTTGACAGTGCCGGCGGTGATAGCGGTCCCGGTCATCGCAGTTGCGGCAAGACTGGTTGCGAGTGAAGTCCCGGCGCCCCCCAGATAGGACAGGATCACGGAATTCGCTTTTTTGGCAGCGATCATTTCGTCAGCTGTCTTGTTCTGATCATGGTAAAACTTTTTGTCGAGATAGACGTGGCCGGCAGCGGTCACCATGCCTGTCACCACGATGTCCGCGGCAATCCCCAGACTGCCTGCAGCAAACGACGCGCGCAGGCTGGTCGGCGGAAGATGGCGCGAGTGCGCCATGTCGAGTAATGCGCCGGCAATTCTTTCAGTACCGACGTTTGCTGCCGCAAGCGGCACTCCGACACCGAGCCCGGTCGAGAGTGTCGCTTGCAGCTTTCTTGCGAATGACACTTCTCTCGACGGTGCAGAGCCGCCGTCCTTGGAAGGCGAATGCAGACCGAGGCCGGTTTCGATATCAGTGTATGCAGGATTTGCGTCGGGCGTGACAGTACCGGATCTCGTCATCGACCGGAGCGTGTTGGGCTGGCGATTCGGTATCGGCGCGTTGCGCGGCGATAAATGGGGCACGCCTGGCATGAAATCGCTGTCGTGGTGATGAGGCCCACTGTTGCTGCGACC
>JAYTLK010000194.1:0-8963 GCA_043729515.1 Herminiimonas sp. | reverse complement strand
CTCGACAGCCGCTACAAGGCGACCAAGGAAGTCGAACTGTTCGCCCGGGTCAATAACCTGTTCGACCGGACCTATGCGAATTTCGGTCTTCTCGGCCATAACAACTTCGCCAATCCCCAGCGCAACTTCGACCCGGCCAATGGCTTGGCCGAACAATTCAGGGGCTATGGTGCGCCGCGTGGAATCTGGATCGGTGTCCGTTACAGCTGGATGTAGGCCGGCGCTCAGTCGATGCGCCGGATCGATGACAACTGATTGGTCAACCCGCCCAGCGCTGCATACCTGCCTGGGCCGAATACCGTGCAGCTGCCGCGAAAATTCGCATCGACGCACATCTGCCACTGTCCTTCACGCACGATCACCGAGCCAATGCGGTCATTGAAGCCGCCTTCTTCAAAGGTCGTCATGTCGCGCCGGATCGGATAGCGGTCTCCTGAAAAATTCACGCCGGTGAACAGCTCCACATCGCCGCGGCCGCCGCCACTGCCGCCACGGCCCTCGCGTCCGTCACGTTGGTCACGTTGATCACGTGCGTCACGCCCGCCACCACGCGCAGCACGGATCGACGACACCGACCGGTACAGCGCCGGCTCCAGCCGAGAATATTGCCCCGGCCCGAGAACGCGGCAGGTACCCCGGTAGTAGGAATCCGAACAGAATTCCCAGAAACCGCTCTCGATCACCATCGACTGTGCCGCATCGTTGAAATTGGCGCTGGACAGGTCGGCCATGTCGCTGCCGATGGCGATGCTGCGCCCGCGGATGCCATCATTGGAAAACAGCACGACCGGGCTGTCGCCGGCATCGTCGCGACGTCCACGGTCCCAGCCGCCGCCATGCACCACCGGTGGCGGCGCCTGCTGCACTACCGGCCGCGCCGAAGAGATCGAACGGTCCATGCCATAACCCAGGGTCGGATAACGCCCCGGCACGAAGGTACGGCAGGTGCCGCGGAAATTCGAATCGGTGCACAGCTCCCAGGTACTGCCCTGGACCACCAGGCTGCTGGTGCGATCATTGAAATTCAGGTCGTTGAAATTATTGACGCCTTGCTCGACGCGCACGGTGCGGCCCCGGAAATTCGCCTGCCCGTACACATCCACCGCGCCGTAGTTGACGCCATTGGTGCCAGCGCTGTTGCCGCCGTTGTTACCATTAATGCCGCCCACGACCGCCGGTGCCGACCCATTGGCGCCGACGACATCGACTTCCCGCGCCGACGACACGCGCTTGTCGAAACGCCCATCGAGGCTGGGATACTGGCCCGCTTCAAAAATGGCGCAATCGCCGCGAAAATCGTCGTCGCTGCAAACTTCCCAACGACCGGCGCGCACCACGATGCTGGACGTGCGGTCGTTGAAACCAACATTGCTGACACTGGGCGCACTGGCGCGCAACGTCACGACGCGGCCACCAAAACCCGCTGCTTCGAACAGCGAGATTTCACCGGCATGCGCCGCCGCACCTGCCAGCGCGCCTGTGCCGGCAAGCGCTGCCAGAAACAGGCGTGACAGGCGCCTGCGCTGCAGGGGATGCCCGGCACGCCCGGCAGAACGAAGCGTTGGGCAAATGGTCGAACGATGATCACTATGGCGGTGCATGATGCGTCTCCTGAATTCTGGGGGGTGTCTGACTGGCATTGATTGCAGGAAGAATGATTGCGCGCAATTATCAGGTGGTATGTACGCCAACGCACCCGCATGATGATCCGCCGACGAACTGTGGTAACCAGGCGTAACGCCGCGGGCTTGCCCGCACGGCAGCACCCGTTACACTCGGTCAATGATGTTCATGTGAGAGGCGCGCCCATGTTGCACCCCGACCTGCCATTCCGACTGGCCCCGCGCCGTCGTACATTGGTTACAAGTTCGCTGTTGGCGACATGTGCATTTGTCGTTGTGCTGGCCGCTGCAGGACGAGCGATGGCGGAAGGAAATTACGATCCGCTCAGCGCGACCGATCCACAGGAGAGGGCTGCTGCCGAACAGATGCGCGATGCGATCGAACAAGGCGACTGGTCCGGTGCGCAACGCCTGGCGACGACGCCCGCGTTGCGGCGCTGGTATGCGCAGGCGAAAGCCGAACTGGGCGGCCCGGCATTGGCGCCTGCCGCGTCTGCGACACCAGTGGCACACGGGCCTCTGGTCGAGCCGCGCATCGATCTGCTGGGCGATCCCGTGGCTTCCCCGGTTGGGCGACTGGTGCACATCGATGCCGGTACGCGGCATGTAACCGTGGAGGGTGGTGAAACGATTCGTTTCGACAGCAACGGCCGGCAGTTTTCCTGGAGCTTCAGCGGGCCGTTGTCCGTGACCGCATTCAATTTGCGGCGGGTGGCGCCGCCCGGCATGCTTGAGCGCGACCTGATGGTCTACATCAGGCCGAACCCGAATTACATCGGACCCAGCTGAGCCAGTGCCGGTCAGTGGTTGAGGTAGCCGGCGATGACGGCGGTGGCATTCGGGTCAAGGTCGATGAAACGCAAGCCGGCCTTGAATTCGCTTTGCCCGGCATAGACGCAAAAAACCACCCGTGCGCCGGCGTCGACCTGACGTGCCGTGCCGTCGACCGGGATGGCAAATTGCACTTGGCAATGCGCGCCCTCGATCACCGGTTCCTTGGAGGCGATTGCCATGCCGTCACGCGCAACATTGATGGTGCGCATTTCCAGCGGCGGTGCGCGTTCTGGCAACAATCGACCGGTCGCCTTCAAGGACTTGCGTGTGGAATGCCGTTGATCTGAATCCATCATATCCGCCTGGGGTGGAATTGCTGCGGCCCGAGGATGTCGGTTGGTCGCCGCTTGCCGGGGATTGTAGCCGTCTCGTTGAACATTTCACAACAGAAATATCGATTTTTCTTATAGGATCCTGGAGCAGCGACGAAGACTGCCCGTTCACAACGTGCATTTTCAGCATGTTTATGTGCGGAATCGGACATACGGTCTTGAATGACTCGGCAATGATTCTGGTTCGCTAGTGAGCCGCTTCATCCGCCGGCACGATGTGTCTTCGCCGGTTCCTGCGTCTTTCACGCCGGCAGTCTTCTGTCGGTCCCGTCCCCGTTTTTTCCGGAGCATCCATGGCAACCACCCCAGCAAAACAGAATGGCAAGAAGGCAAAATCCCCTGCAGACAAAGCGAATGGCGCCAAGCCGGACAAAGGCGCGAAAGCTGGGCGCGCATTGAATGGCGCTGTTGCATCCAATGGCGCTGGCGCGGGTGGAGAACGCGTGCCGAGTCCGCACCTTTTGCAGCGGGCCCGCGAAATCCAGCGCTTCGGTGAAATCGTGCCATTGCCGAACGGTCTGTCGGTCAAGGCGTGTACTGACAGCGTGGGCGCGCTGAACCAGATTTTGGCCGACACCATGACGCTGCGCGACATGTACAAGAAACACCATTGGCAAGTCGTCGGCCCGACCTTCAGCCAGTTGCATCTGCTGTATGACAAGCATTACGTCGAGCAATCGGAACTGGTTGACACCATCGCCGAACGCATCCAGTTGCTGGGCGGATTGTCGATTGCCATGGCAGCCGATGTCGCCGAGATGACCGGCATCGAGCGTCCGCCGCGCGGCCGCGAAGAAGCGCCGGTGCAGCTTTCCCGTTTGCTCGCCGCCCACGAAATGATCATGAAGGCAGCCCGCAAGTCGGCCGACAAGGCAAACGACGTCGGCGACCCTGGCACCAACGACGTGCTGGTGAGCGATGTCCTGCGCACCAACGAACTGCAGGCCTGGTTCCTGTCGGAGCACCTGGTCAATACTCCCCTGGTCGACGCTGACTGAGTTCCGGCAGCCATGGCGCCGGTGCATGCCCGGTCGGCGCCATCACTCGCAGATCGCCAGCTTCCTGCAGCACTGTGGCGATCGTGCCATGATCGGGACATGCCTGCTAAAACCATTCCTCTCTTCCCGCTCGGTACCGTCCTGTTCCCGGACGGTTACCTGCCACTCCAGATCTTCGAAGTCCGCTACCTCGACATGGTGCGCAAGGCGCTCGCCGCCGACAGCCTGTTCGGGGTGGTCACATTGCTCAATGGCGCCGAAGTACGCACGCCTGAAGCGAATGAAAGTCTTGCCGCCACCGGCACGCTGGCACTGATCCGTTCCTTTGCCGCGCCGATGCCGGCGTTGATGCAAATCCAGTGCATCGGTCAATCCCGTTTTCGACTGATTTCCAGTGAACGCCAGCGCAACGGCCTCTGGACGGGCGAAGTCGAATTGCTGGTGCCGGATCAGGTCGTGTCGATTCCAGATGAACTCGACGACACCGCCACGGCGCTCGGCCGCCTGCTGCGCACCCTGCAGGAGCAACCGGTCCCAGAAGACGAGATGCCATTTCAGGCGCCGTTTCGTCTGGATGAAGCGGGATGGGTTGCCAATCGCTGGGCTGAACTGCTGCCACTGGCAACGCAGGACAAGCTCCGTCTGCTCGAACAGGACAACCCGCTGCTACGGCTGGAGCTGATCCAGGATGCGCTGCACGAACACGGGGTGCTGTAGACGAGCGCTCGACTGCGCCGGGCAGCAGCGTGCTGGCCGGGTCTTTGGCCTGGGCGATGCCAAGGACTTCCCGTGCCTCCCCGTGCCACGTGTTCAATCGCTTCGTCGGCGCTAGTCCGACCGTTCGTGACTCTTCGTTTTCAATTTCGCTAGTTTCAGTCGCCATGCGATTTTTCCTTCATTTTCATCCTGCACCTGCCGTTAGGGAAAGGCTGGAGTCGTGTACGGACAGCGCGCCGCTGTTGCCCGGCCATCGGTTGCCGGGCCGCAGGACAGGGACCTCGCGGCTTCGATGGATAAAGAATCGGCCACCCAGCTGACATCACGCAATCGCGTGGCGCCACACTCACCGCCTGTCATGCGGTTTCAGGGCCTGTGGAATGATGTCTTCATGAAAATCTTGAACAGATCTGCCTCAACGGTCATGCAACATCGGTTGCTGCGCATGCTGGCGCCTGTCGTCGCCATAGTGGTGTTGCTGGTCGTGCTGGCTGCGGTCAGTTTTCACGTGCTGTCGGCGCTGCGGGCATTCGTCAATGGTGAAAGCCGGTGGTCAAAAGCGCAGATGGAAGCCGTGGCGCATTTGCGGCAATACGCCGTGAGTGGCGAGGAAGCGGAGTACACGGCTTTTCAAGCCAGCCTGGCGATTTCACAGGGCGACCGTGCCGCGCGCCTGGCGATCGAAAGAGATTTACCCGATCTGGATGCGGCCCGCGCCGGCTTTCTCGCCGCTGGCAATCATGCCGACGATGTCGACGGCATGATCTGGCTGTACCGTTATTTCCGCCATGCTCCGCACGTCTACAACGCGGTCGATTACTGGCGTCAGGGCGATGAGTTGATTCGCCAGCTCTATGAAACGGGGATTGCCTTTCACAACCGACGCCCGGCCAGCGCCATCGACGCGCCGGACGGCGCGTCCGCACGGCGCGATGTCGAGCAGGAATTACGGCGACTTGACACCGCCTTCGGCCCGATCGAGGCCGGTTTCTCGACCGCGCTCGGGATGGCTTCCCGCCTGACTTTGCAGATCCTGTCTGCGGCCATCGTGCTGACTGCTGCAGCACTGCTGCTGTTGCTGGGAGATTTTTTCCAACGATTGATGTCGGCCACCGAACGCTCCCGCCAGGAACTGGCCTTGAGCGAAGAACGCCTGCGGCTCGGTTTCCAGGGCACCAATTGCGGCCTGTGGGATTGGGACATCGTGGGCAACCAGGTGTTCTATTCCCCCTGGATCTACAAGCTGCTGGAATACGGCTCGAAGATCGACGCCATGAACAATCCCTTCATCGACATGGTGCATCCGGACGACCGCGCCGCGACGCTGGCTGCCGGCAATGCGCATATCGTCAAGCGGGCGCCGTACGACATCGTGTTTCGCATACGCACCCAGAGCGGCAAGTATCTGTGGGTACGCTCGCGTGCCGAAGCGGTGCGAGACGCGTCCGGGCGGGCAGTGCGCATGGTCGGGTCGATCTTCGACATCTCGCATTTGAAGCAGGTCGAGGATCAGGCTTACATCGAGCGCGAGCTGGCACAAGTTACGCTGGGGGCGATAGCCGACGCAGTGATCCGAACCGACCTCGACGGCCGCATCGACTACTGCAATGCCGTCGCTGAAAAATTGCTCGGCCGCGCATTTATAGAAATCTGCGGCCAACCACTGGCAAAAGTATGCCAGGTCTTCGAGAACGATGACCCGGTGCGGGTGATCGACATCGTTGGCCCGGTGCTGTCGGGTCGCAACACCGTGTATGACAACCCGAATTTGCAGCTGCTGCAGCGGAACGGCGCGCGGATCGCCATCGATGCCTCGGCCGCTGCCGTGCATGACCAGGCCTGCAAATTCTTCGGCGTGGTGGTGGTCCTGCATGATGTCAGTGCCGAGCGCGAGCATGCGACCCGGCTGTCGCACCAGGCCAGCCATGATGAGTTGACCGGCCTCGTCAATCGGCGCGAGTTCGAACAGCAACTCACGCACATCCTGGCGCAGCCGGCTGCATTGCGCGCCCGCCAGGCGATGATGTACATCGATCTCGACCAGCTTAAGATCGTCAATGACTCCGGCGGTCACGCTGCCGGCGATCAGTTGATCCGCCAGTTGAGCGCGCTGCTGAAACAGCGTCTGCGCGACGACGACATCCTGGCGCGCCTCGGTGGTGACGAATTTGGCGTGATCCTGCATCACTGCAGTGGCGAAGATGCGCTGCGGGTCGCCGAAGCCCTGCGCAAGATGATTTTCGACACCCGATTTGTCTGGGAGGGCAAGACATATCTGACCGGCCTGTCGATCGGATTGATCACCGAACTCGACCAGTTCGATGGACTGAGCGAGCTGATGAAGGTCGCCGATGCGGCCTGTTTCATGGCGAAAGAAAAAGGCCGCAACCGGGTACATCGTTATCGCACCGACGACCATGAACTATCGCTGCGCCACCGGGAAATCGAATGGGTATCGCGCATCGGCGAGGCACTCGATCAGGATCGATTCCAGTTGTATGCACAGCGCATCGCGCCAGCCGGCGCATCCGACTCCCGCTGCCAGCATGTGGAGCTGCTGTTGCGCATGGTGGGCGCCAACGGCAAGCTGATTCCACCGATGTCCTTCATTCCGGCTGCCGAGCGATACAATCTGATGCCGGCAATCGATCGTTGGGTGGTGCAGGCAGCATTCGAAAAATTGGCTGAAGGATTTGCCTGCGGCGTCGATCAAGATCAGGTCACCTGCGCCATCAACCTCTCGGGCGCATCGATGGAAGACGAGCATTTCCTCGATTTCATCCTGGAACAGCAGCGCCGTTACGGCATTCCGTTGTCCACCATCTGCTTCGAGATCACCGAAACGGCGGCCATTGCCAACCTGCCGAAAGCAGCCGGCTTCATTGCCCGCCTGCGCGCGGTCGGATGTCTGTTCTCGCTCGACGATTTTGGCGCCGGCATGGCGTCCTTCGGCTACCTGAAGCATCTGCCGGTCGATTTTCTGAAGATCGACGGCAGCTTCGTGAAAGACATGATGCGCAATCCGATCGACCGGGCGATGGTCGAGGCGATCAACCAGATCGGGCATGTGATGCAGAAGAAGACGATTGCAGAATTCGTGGAGGATGAGGCAACGCTGGCCTGCCTGCGCAGCATCGGCGTCGATTATGCGCAGGGGTACGGGATCGCCCGGCCAGAGCCGTTTCATGCCCGCTTCCTGCTTGGCGAACCGCCCGTCCGGCCGCAAGAGTCAATGATTACGGAAGCGGTGAGCCGGTCATCCGTACAGGCAGCGGGATCGGCAGTGCATTGAACTTGCAGGCCAGGGTTTGCATTGCCTCTTCCCGAAAGTCTGATGCACTGAGGTTCAAGTTTCTCTTGATATCGAGGAGGGCCTGCAGCCGCAGGTCATCTGGAAATTCTTCCGTCGCGTCGAGCAATGTGTCGAACCTGTCTGGAATGAATGCGGTGTCGAATTCGTCGCCGATGACGTTGTCGACTGCGGCATCAAGTTCATCGAGCATTGTCCGCCACGCGTCCTGACGACCATCTTCCGCAAGCGCCTGAACCAAACGAAAAACAGATGCCAACAGCGGTGTCAGATACGGCGCCTCAAGTATTTCAATCGCTCTGACCGCAGCAATGCCGTACAAATGTGCTTGTGCGCTTTCTGGAAGGATGCCGATCTCATTGATGAGGCTGCGCACGATGCAATAGCGGGTAGCAAGAGGCGTGAGGCTTTCCACTTGCGCGCGGTCTAGGTCGAGCAGACACCGTAGATTGCCTGCCCTGTCATCCAATTCAAGGGTGCGCGCCAACGCCAGTTGTTCGGACAGGCATTGCAGTTGAGCCGCCTGCTCAGCTTGTGCCCAGATCCCCTCGACAAGCGCACCGATCATGGCGCTCTTGTCGGTAGCTGGATGGTTATCGATGAAGTCGACGGCGTCGAGAAAGCGCAGGTGTCTCACTGCACCTTGGTGCGGCAAGACGGAGATGCATGGGGGTGCTCGTCATGCTCTGAGCATGCCGCGGCCTGCCTGGCCTGCGGCAGGAGCAGTGCGGCATATTTCCGCCCATGGTGCGCGCTCAGGTGCTGCAACATCGTGCAAAACTTGCGATATACCTGGTCGACACCGATGGTCGGCCGTGCCGGATTGAGATGCAATGCGTTTGCCGGGACCGGGGATTGTTTCATCACTTTGAAAGCGGTTGTTCGATTACCGGTACGGCGACCCGACCCAGCGTGTGAGGAGTGCGATCGGCAGGGCATTGATGGTGTTGTTCAATGCCTGCGATACCGCAACGCGCGTGTGCGCATTGCAGTCGGCCAGACGGCGGTGGATGTTTTTCAGCAGTTGCAGGCGCGGGTTGTCCGGAAGATGGGTACTGCTGTTCAGCAGTCGGCTGACGGTGTCAGGCATGAACGTGGTGTTGCAGGCAGTGACGAACAGATCGTCGAGCTGACCGTGCATTGTCTGCCA
>JAYTLK010000193.1:0-14515 GCA_043729515.1 Herminiimonas sp. | reverse complement strand
CTGCGCGATGTTGCGCCGCAGGTGGCCGCGCTTTACGACGGCCGCGAATATGGCAAGGCACTGCGCCTGATCATGGAACAGGCGGACGCTGTGAATGCTTACGTGGACGCCAACAAGCCTTGGGAACTGGCCAAGGATCCGGCGCGCAGCGGCCAGTTGCAGGAAGTCTGCAGCCGCCTTCTGGAAGCATTTCGGATTCTGACGATCTACCTGAAACCGGTGCTGCCGGGGCTGGCGACGCAGGTCGAGGTGCTGCTCAATATCGCACCGCTGCAGTGGAATGATGTCGAGTCGCCGCTGCCGCATGGGCATCGGGTCAACCCCTACACCCATCTGATGACGCGGGTGGAGCCGAAGATGCTGGAGCAGTTGTTCGATGCGCCGGCAGCGCGGGCGACGACAGGCGACGATTCGGCGGCAGCAACGAGCGCTGGCTCGCCTGGGACCGACATCGAAGCCCTGGCACCGGAGATCAAGATCGATGATTTTGCAAAAGTCGATCTGCGCATTGCCCGCATCGTCAATTGCGAAACCGTCGACGGATCGGACAAGCTGCTGCGGCTGACGCTGGATGTCGGCGAAGGCCGCTTGCGCAATGTGTTCTCTGGCATCAAGTCATCCTATCAACCGGCTGATCTGATCGGCAAGCTGACCGTGATGGTGGCGAATCTGGCGCCGCGCAAGATGAAATTCGGCGTTTCCGAGGGCATGGTACTGGCGGCTTCCGCCGTCGATGAAAAGGCCGATCCGGGAATCTACGTGCTTAATCCATGGCCCGGTGCCCAGCCCGGGATGCGGGTTCGCTAGCGCGGGCGGCAGACCTTGGCGGGAGCCAGGTGGCAACAAGGTAAAATACAGGGCTTCCTGACGCCTCGCAGCAGCAGCAGGCGCGTGCCACCAGCCCTTCCTCAGCGTTTCACCGATCGATTCTTTTTTTGGCCAGACCATGATATTCAGCAAGCAGTTCGCCAGGTATGAATCCGAGATGACCCTGTTCATCAAGGACCTGAAAGCAAAGAATCCAGGCCTGGAAGAATCCCAGCGTGCCGGCCGCGCGCTGTTGTGGGACAAGAAACCGATCGAACTCGATCAGGTGGCGCGTGATCGGGAGTCCGGCGTCAAGCAGCAAGCCTATGTCTATCAGAACGATCTGAAGGACTGACGTGAAGCTGGCGCAGACGCCGACAACGGCGCCTGATCTTGCAGCAACCGGCTCGCCCGATTCGACACCCTCGGTGGTCGACGGCGTCGGACTGGCCAGGTTGTATGGCGAGCCGCTGTTCAAGCTGCCGAACGATCTGTATATCCCGCCCGATGCGCTCGAAGTGTTCCTCGAAGCCTTTGAAGGTCCGCTGGATCTGCTGCTCTACCTGATCCGCAAGCAGAATTTCAACACACTCGACATTCCAATGGCGCAGGTCACCCTGCAGTACCTGGAATATGTCGAGCAGATCCGCAAGCACAATCTGGAATTGGCGGCCGAGTATCTGCTGATGGCGGCGATGCTCATCGAGATCAAGTCACGCATGCTGCTGCCTGTGCGCAAAGCCGACACGGGTGAAGAAGTCAACGATCCGCGTGCGGAACTGGTGCGCCGATTGCTCGAATACGAGCAAATGAAACTGGCGGCGCAGCAGATCGACAGCGTGCCGCAGCTCGGTCGTGATTACGTGCGGGCCCAGATTCACATCGAGCAGAGCCTCGTGCCGCGCTGGCCGGAAGTGCATGCGGCCGATTTGCAAGGCGCCTGGGCCGATGTGCTGCGGCGCGCGAAACTGACCGCGCATCACACCATCAGCCGCGAAGAATTGTCGGTGCGCGAACACATGACTGGCATCCTGCGCCGCCTGCAATCTGCCCGTTTCGTCGAATTCTCCGATCTCTTCGATATCGGGCGCGGCGTGCCGGTGGTGGTGGTGAATTTCATCGCCCTGCTGGAGCTGGCCAAGGAAACCCTGATCGAAATCACCCAGGCGGAAGCCTTTGCGCCGATCTATGTGCGGCTGTCGTATTCGCCGAACTGACTGACATCATGAAAATCATTTCTTCCATCGACGACCTGCGCGACCAGTTGCGCGGCCAGTTGCGCACTGCCTTCGTGCCCACCATGGGCAACCTGCACGAGGGTCACCTGTCGCTGATGCGCCTGGCGCGCAAGCATGGCGACCCGATCGTGGCGTCGATCTTCGTGAACCGGCTGCAGTTCGGGCCGAACGAGGATTTCGACAAGTATCCGCGCACGTTTCAGGCCGATGTCGACAAGCTGGAAAAGGAAGGCGTGTATGTGCTGTTTGCGCCGACCGAGAAGGATCTGTATCCGGAGCCGCAGGAGTTTCGGGTCAGTCCGCCTGCCGACCTGGGCAATATCCTCGAAGGGGAATTCCGGCCAGGGTTTTTTACGGGCGTGACCACGGTGGTGCTCAAGCTGTTTTCTTGCGTGCAGCCACGGGTGGCGGTGTTCGGCAAAAAGGATTATCAGCAGCTGATGGTGGTGCGCAACATGGCCAAGCAATTTGCCCTGCCGACCGACATCATTGCGGCCGAGACTTTCCGCGCCGAGGATGGGCTGGCGCTGTCGTCACGTAACATGTACCTATCGGCAGATGAACGCGCGGAGGCGCCGCGGCTGCATGCACAGCTGCAGGCGGTGGCCGACGAAGTGCGCCAAGGACATCTGGATACCTTTGCGTTGGAACGGGCTGCAATGGCGCGACTGAGCGATCGCGGCTGGAAGCCGGACTACATTGCGATTCGCCGGCGCTCGGACCTGCAACCGCCCTCGGCCGGTGATCTGGCGCAGGGCACGCCGCTGGTTGCGCTGGCGGCAGCGAAGCTGGGTGTGACACGATTGATCGACAACCTGGAGATCTGAATGGCAAACCCAACACCAATGGCTTTTGATCCGAAAAATTTCAATCAGCGTCAGGTGGGCACGCTTCCGGGCGTCATGGGCGTGGAAATCCTGACGGTCGATGCAGACGGCGTGACAGCCCGCATGCCAGTCACGCCATCGCACCTGGCGCCGAACGGCTACCTGCATGCAGCATCAGTCGTCATGCTGGCCGACACCTGTTGCGGATACGGTTGCATGGCCAACCTGCCACAGGGCGCGACGGGTTTCACCACCATCGAACTGAAAAGCAACCATCTGGGCACCGCGCTCGATGGCATGATCGAATGCACGGCGCGGGCGACCCACCTGGGCCGGAGCACCCAGGTATGGGATGCGACGGTGCATTCGTCGGAGGGAAAGACGATCGCACTGTTTCGCTGTACGCAGATGGTGCTGTGGCCAAAAAGCTGAGGCCGGGCTAGAACGCCGGTTGCCAGCGCACCCCGGCGAAGACACCGCGCGGCGCCTGGTTGTAGCCGGTCGCGGTCTGGTAGGTACGGTCGAGCAGGTTGTCGACGCGGCCGAACAGGTCGACTGCCGGCGTCAGGCGATAACGGGCAGTCAGGTTCACCAAGGCATAGCCAGCCAGGTCGTTGCCGCCATCCGGCCGATTGCCGGTCAGGCCGATATCGCCGCCGATCTGCCAGGCGCCGAAGCGCCGGTCGGCCGCCAGCGAGACCAGGGTGCGGGCGCGGCGGCGCAGGCGGGTGTCGGTGGTTTCGTCACGGGGATCTTGCAAGGTCAGGCTGGCGCGCAATGCCGTGTTGGCATAGGTGCCGCTGGCACTGAGTTCGAGGCCGCGGTTGCTGGCCCGGGCGATGTTGCTGAAGACGTTGGTCACCAGGTCATATTGCAGCTGATCGCGGGTACGGGTGTCGAAGACGGCGGCACGCAACAAGGTGGACCCCTGCGCATATTGCACGCCGACCTCGGCCGAGCGCGAGCGCTCCGGCTGCAGATCCGGATTGCCGAAACCCGGCGAATACAGGTACCCCAGCGGCGGCGCTGCAAAGCCGGTCGCCAGGCTGGCGATGCCTTTCCAGTTGCCACCGAACAGATAGCCGTAACCGAGATAGCCGGTGGTGGCGCCTTCGAGCCGCTCGATGTTGTCGCGCCGGGCATTGAACTGCAACTGATGGTTGCCAAGCGACCCCTGCAGGCCGGCAAACAGGCTGCTGGCCTTGCGGCTGGCATCGAACACCGAGCCGAAACCATCGTCGGTGTCGAGCTTCTGCCATTGCCGCTCCAACCCGGCAGTGGCGCTCCAGTGGTGCGAGAGGATGATCTCGTTGATCCATTGCAGCATCCGGGTGCGGCTCTGGTAACGGTCGTCGTTGATGCCGAAGGCGGTGTCGTAATGATTGGCGTTGCGGTCGCGGGCCGTGGAATAGGTCAGGCGCGATACCCAGTTGTCGGCCAGGCGGTTGCGCGAGAACACGGCCATCGTGTCGACATCGGTTTTGCCGGTATGGACATCGGTTGCACTGCCGAAGCTGCTGTCGAAATCGAAGCGGCCGCGGGTGGCTGCGAGACGCGCACCGAGTTCATGATCGACGCCGAAATCTTTCGACAGCGAGGCCGTGACGCTGCGGTTGCGATAGCCATCGCGATCGGGGTTGGCATCCGGAATTTGTGCCGGATTCAGCGCGGAAAATCCGTCGGTGCGGAAATTCGACACGTTCAATCCGTAGTGCAGACCGTCTGTCATGCCGAGAGTACCGGTTCCTGCCGTGCCGCCGGTGATGCCTGCGCCGACGCGGGAGGTGCTGCGCGAGCCGGCCTCCGCCTCGATGCTGATGCGTGGCGCGCCCGTGCCGCGGCGGGTAAAGATCTGGATCACGCCGCCAATCGCACTGGAGCCGTAGATGCTGGAGACATTGCCACGCACGATTTCCACATGGTCGATCTGGTCCAGCATCAGGTGCTCGATGCTGACGGTGCCGGTGGCATCCTGTTTGGTCAGCGGCACGCCATCGAGCAGCACCAGGGTCTGCCGGGTTTCGGCGCCGCGCATGAACAGGCCGGAGGATTGACCGATGCCGCCGTTTTGCGTGAACTGGATGCCGGCTTCGCGCTTCAGCAGGGTCGGCAGGTCGATTGCCTGCGAGGTCTCGATTTCGGCCCGGGTGATGACCGTCGTGTAGGGCAGCGCATCGGTCTGCGCTTGCGCGGTCCGCGACGCGGTGACGACGATCGGTGTCATGTCGATGGCGGATTGCGTCGACGCCACCGGCATGGAGGGCAGCGACGACGCCGACTGCGCCTGCACGTTGCCGGTGGCAGCGAGACCGGCGATCAAGGTAACGCAGGCGATAAACAGCTGGGACGGAAGCAACGCAAGCGGCAGACGCGACGGACGACTGAACGCAAGGAAAGAAACCGCGGGATGAAACGGCGCGCGCGTGCTGCCACGCGTGGCAGACGCAGATCGATTGAACATGATGAAGGCCCGGCAAAGGAGTATCTCGCAAGCTTCCCCGCAAGCGAGATGAATCAGGCGCGCCAGCGATGCAGCAAGGCTGCGGTCGCAATCGCGCCCACCTGTTCTGGCCGGTATCCGGGCTTGCAAGACGAACCGCGTCACCTTCCCATGCAGACCTGCACAGTGGTCTCGAGACGCGGCTTGCAGGCGGACATATCGGCGACGATGTCGTACGATATGAAGCCTGCGCTTGCTTACCGTTGCGGGGGCAGCACACGCTGGAGTTCGCCGGGCTGCACTGCAGCCGCCGCCGGACACCTCGTGTTTCCCGTTTAACTGCGCGCCAAGAACGACGCGCGGGCACCAAAACCGCGCAAGTGTAGTCGCATCGCTAACGATCCGTCAATTGACAGAACCTGGAACCGATCCATGACCTTACCGCCTGACTCATTCTCATCCCCCTCGCCAGCCTCAGCCCCCGTCGCAAGCACCGCCACGTCCACCGCGCCATCCGGCAGCGATCCGCAGGACCACATCGCCTACTACAGCGCACAATACAACGCCCGCGCCGGCATCCCGGACCATCCGCAGATCTTCGAACGCTGGGCCTTGCAATCCGCGGCAGTGCGGGCTGGTGCAATCGGACGCCATGCGCGGCATGATGTGGCTTATGGCGAATCCGCAGGCGAGAAGCTCGATTTTTTCCCGGCGTCGCAGCCGGGCGGGCCACTGCTTGTGTTCATCCATGGTGGCTGGTGGCGCTCGCTCGACAAGTCCGATTTCTCCTTCATCGTGCCGGCGTTTCATGCACACGGGATCAATGTCGCGCTGACCAACTACACCCTGGCACCGGCTGCCACCATCGAGGAAATCACGCTGCAGCAGGTCGGCGCCCTGGCCTGGCTGTACCGGCAGGCGGCGTCTCTCGGCGTGGACCGCAACCGGATCGTCGTCAGCGGACACTCCGCCGGTGGCCACCTGGCGGCGATGTTGATGGCGGCCGAGTGGCCGGCATTCGCTGCGGATCTGCCACTCGACCTGGTCAAGGCCGGCATCGTCTTCTCCGGCCTGTATGACCTCGAACCGGTGCAGCATGCCGATTTCGTCAATGGCGACCTGCGGCTCACGCCCGAGCGGGTCGGGCATCTGTCGCCGGGCCGCATGACGCAATCCCATCCGACGCCCTTCCTGACCGCGGTCGGCGGGCTGGAGTCGGATGAATTCAAGCGCCAGAACCGGCTGCTGCAGGAAGCATGGGCCGGCAGCCACGCCGGCGATGTGCCGCTGCCACAGGCGAATCACCTGGACATCTGCGACAGCCTGGCGCTGCCCGGTGCGCCACTGTTCGAGGCGGCGCTGGCGCTAATTTTGAAGACCTGATCGTCTGAAAGGTGTTGCGTAGACGGTCAACGGTGCGCCGAATTCCTATCCCGGCCTGTCAAACCTCGGTATTATTGCCTGCATACAACATAGGGGATGCCATCTCGGGCCTGCCCCTGCAAATGCGCGGTATCACTGGGGATAAGCACTATGGCTGGCAGCGACGATGATTTTGATGCATTGTTTGACGAAATCTCGGCCCAGCGGGACGCTGCCGTGCATACCCCGGCTGCGCTGGCACCGGCGCCGCCTGCTGCAACCGTGCCGGCTGCTCCAGTGCCTGCTGCTGCGTCAATTCTCTTCCCCTCTGCCGAGGTAATGCGTGGTGCCGAGCATGGCGCTGCTGGCGGCGAGAGCACCACCGACGACACCGGCAAGCCGATGTTTACCCGGCTGGGCGGCATCGTGCGGCTGCTCCACGACTCCCTGCGCGAACTCGGCTATGACCGCTCGCTCAACTCCGTGGCGACCGAAATCACCGACGCCAAGGATCGGCTCGAATATGTCGCTTCGCTGACCGAGCAGGCAGCAAACAAGGTGCTCAACGCCATCGACATCGGCATGCCGGCGCAGGATATCCTGGCCAGGAAGGCGAAGGAAATGGAAGCACGCTGGGCCGCGTTGTACGAAGGCCGGCTGTCGGTCGATGAATTCAAGGCCCTGGCCGGCGATTCGCGCCAGTTCGCCACGACCGTCACCGAAGCGACCGAGGCGGAAAAAGCCCGTCTGCTGGAAATCATGATGGCGCAGGATTTCCAGGACATCACCGGCCAGCTGATTAAGAAGATCGTCATCATCACCCACACTGCCGAGAAGGAGCTGGCGCAGCTCCTGCGCGACAATGCACCGGCCGAACTGAAGACCACCATGCAGCCGGTCGAGCCGAAACCGGTCGAACTGATGAACGGGCCGTCGCACGAAGGCATGGCGATGGCGCAGGATGGTGTCGATGATCTGCTGGAAAGCCTGGGCTTCTGATGGAGGACATGCTCAAGGACTTTGTGGTCGAGGCACTGGACCTGGCCACCAATGTCGAGGAACACCTGCTTTCGCTGGAACGTAATCCGGGTGACCTGAACACCTTGAACGCGGTGTTTCGCTCCTTTCATACGATCAAGGGTGGCGCCGGTTTCATGAATCTGGGCGCCATGGTGTCGGCCTGCCATCTGACCGAGAATCTGTTCGATGCCCTGCGCACCGGTGCTGCGCCGGTCACCCCGATTGCCATCGAAGCGGCGCTGCAGGCCAGTGGTTTCGTGGCCGACCAGTTGAATGAACTGGCAAATGGCGCCCATCCTTCGGCGCTGTCGGCCATGCCGGCCTCGCTGGAGGACATTCTCACGCATGCGATCGAGGGCAAGGCGCTGGAAGCTGCACCGGCGCATCAGGCCGCTGCTCCCGCTGCGACAAGCGCGCCTGCTGCTTCTGCGAACGCACCTGCTGCACCAACTGCACCTTCTGCACCAGCTGCGCCAGCTTCGCAATCAGCGGTTGCTGCCGGTAACATTGACTGGCTCGCCTGTTACGAAGCCGTCGTTCCGGCCGGAACGCTGGGTGCCGATGAACGCGCGCGGCATGCAGCAGCGGTCGAGCCGGTCGTTGCCACGCCGATTGCCGCTCCTGCCACTGCATCGGCCATGACAAGATCAACCCCGACCGATACGGCAGCGCCACAACCAGCGCCAGCTGCCACGGCGCCAAAAGCCGATGCAGGCAGTCGCATTCCCACCGCACCCGTCAAGGAAGAAAGCATCCGCGTCGACGCGGTCAAGCTCGACGCTCTGCTGGAAGTCGCCGGCGAATCCGTGCAGGCGGCGAACCAGGCTGCAGTCCTGCTGGAAAAGCTCGGCCAGTTCCAGTTCGAAGGCACTGCCGCGACCCTGATGGCGGCATTGTCCGAAACACTCAACCGGGCCTCGCGCTATTCCACCGAACTGCAGCGCGCGACTCTCTCGACGCGGATGCAACCGGTCGGCCGCCTGTTCCAGAAGTTTCCACGTCTGGTGCGTGAACTGGCCAAGGATCTCGGCAAGGATGTCGAACTGATGATCGAAGGCGCCGAGACCGAGGTCGATCGGGTGGTGGTCGACAGTCTCTACGATCCGCTGGTGCACATGCTGCGCAATGCCCTCGACCACGGCATCGAGGACAGCGCCGCGCGCCAGGCCAGCGGTAAGTCGTCCAAGGCCATCATTTCCCTCAAGGCCTGGCAGGAAGCCAGTAGCGTCATGATCGAACTGTCCGACGACGGCAAGGGCATGGATCCGCAAACCTTGCGCAAGAAAGCGATCGCCAAGGGCCTGATCACGGAATCGGCTGCCCAGACCAACGACGAGGCATTCCAGCTGGTGTTTCTGCCGGGATTCTCGACCAAGGAAGTGGCCAACAGCGTCTCCGGGCGTGGCGTCGGCATGGACGTGGTCAAGACTGCCGTCGAAAAGCACCGCGGCTCGATCCGCATCGATTCGGCGCTGGGCTCCGGCACGCGCTTTTCGATCCGGCTGCCGATCGAACTGTCGATCGTGCCGACCATGCTGGTGCATACGGCCGGCGCCGCGCTGGCCATGCCGATGGCGGTGGTGCAGCGGGTGGTGGAATTGCCCGAGTCCTGTTCGGCGGTGGGCGGCGCACCGGTCGTGCGTGACCAGGGCCGGCCGCTGCCGGTGCTGTCGCTGTCCGCAGTGCTGGGTTACGAGCCTTGCAACGAGCGGGTCGGCATCGTCATCATCGCGCCGAATCCCTATATCCTGGCCGTCGAAGCCGTTGATGGCACCGCCGACCTGGTAATCAAGCCGATGACCGCCATCACGGTGCCGGGTATTGCCGGCACCGCCCGCTCGGCGGAAGGCGAACTGGTGCTGGTGATCGGTCTTTCATTCCTGCTGGCCGGCTGCGTGGCCGAACGGCTGGCGGCCTGAACGCGCGCTGATTTTCAGTCAGCGTCTTTCACACTCGGCGCCGGCCCGGCCCGACGCCGACCGGTTTCTGGCACGAACTGCACCAGTTCCTGATCGATCGCACCGAAGATCGATTTGCCGGCCGCATCCTTCATCTCGATCCTGACCGTATCGCCGAACTGCATGAACGGCGTCGTTGCAGCACCATTGGCGATCATTTCCAGACAGCGTTTTTCGGCGATGCAGGTGTAGCCCTTCGCGGCATCCTTGTTCGATACCGTGCCAGAGCCGATGATCGAACCGGCCCGCGCGTTGCGGGTTTTTACCAGATGCGCAATCAACTGCGCGAAGTTGAACACCATGTCCACGCCAGCCTCCGGCGCGCCGACCTGCAGGCCGTTCCAGCAGGTGCGCAGCGGCAGGTGCACGCGGCTGTCCCGCCAGGCGTCGCCAAGCTCGTCGGGAGTGACCGCCACTGGAGAAAAACTCGATGCCGGTTTGGCCTGGACGAAGCCGAAGCCCTTGGCCAGCTCTTCGGGGATCAGGTTGCGCAGTGAGACATCGTTGACCAGCATGAGCAGCCGGATGTGGGCTGCGGCCTGCGCTGGCGTGGCGCCCATCGGCACATCGTCCGTGATGACGGCAACCTCGGCTTCGAAATCGATGCCCCAGTCAGTGGCGGCAAGGCGGATCGGATCGGTCGGGCCAATGAAATCGTCCGAGCCGCCCTGATACATCAGCGGCTCCTGCCAGAACGAGGCCGGCATGTCGGCGTTGCGCGCCTTTCGCACCAGCTCCACGTGGTTGACATAGGCGGAGCCGTCTGCCCACAGGTAAGCACGCGGCAGTGGCGCCATGCAGCGGGTCGGATCGAAGGCGAAGCCGTGGGCTGCAGTGCCATCGTTGAGCTGCTGGTAGCGCTCTTCGAGCTGCGGCGCGATGAAGGACCAGTCGTCCAGCGCGCGTTGCAGCGTCGGCGCGATGGCGTCGGCCAGGACTGCGGTCTTCAGGTCACGCGAGACGATGGCCAACTGGCCGTCGCGGCTGCCGTCCTTGAGGGTTGCCAGCTTCATGGGTCAGTCTTTCGTCGTTGCTATTTGAAGCGGCCGGAGAGCAGCCAGTAATGTGCCAGCCGCTCGATCCGGATGTCCTTCAGATGCGCTCCCAGACGTTTGCGCAATGCGCTGTCGGTCGGAAAATTCTTCAGGATTTCATGGCGCTCGCCGTTGTCCAGCCGACGGATCTGGTACGTGTTGCCATGCGCATCGGTACGGGCGATCGGCGTGCTCGATCCTTCGACATAGACATTGTCCAGCAGGACGATCAGCCCATTCTTGTCCAGGCGCGCGCGCAGCCGGTCCAGCATCGCGCCCTGCCGTTCCCGGCCGACATGCGACCACCAGAATCCGGCGAAGCAGGCGGTCGGCCTGGCGCCGCCGGCAAGCGTCGATTCTGCCGCGTCATCGAAGGCGTCTTCGCAGGCGAAAGTGACTTTTTCCGGCAGCAGGTTTTTCTGCTGCGCCAGGGCGAGGACTTCGGGGCTGATGTCGGTGGCCAGCACATGCTGCGCCACCTGTGCCAGGTCCGCCGTCCAGTAGCCCGTGCCGCAGGCGATTTCCCATGTCCGTTGACCGGCGAACAGCGTTTTCACGCGGGCATGCAGGTGGGCGAGATCGCCCTGGCGTTCGGGCCTGTCGTAGATCGCTTCGTAGGTCGGCGCACGCTGCGCGTAATAGGCGCGCATGTCGGTATGCAAGGTCATAACTCGTAAAATTCTTTCTCGCCGCTCAACAGCTGTTCGATCAGTTTTCGATTCAGCGTCGGCGTCAATAATTCGATGAAGGTGTACACGTAACTGCGCAGATAAGCGCCCTGCTTGATGGCCAGGCGCGACACATTGGTGCCGAACAGATGCCCGACCGGCATGGCGCGCAGGCCGCGGTCGCGCTCGGCGTCGAAGGCCATGCCGGCGATGATGCCCACGCCCATGCCGAGCTCGACATAGGTCTTGATGACGTCGGCATCGATCGCTTCGAGCAGCACGTCCGGCTTCAGGTTGCGCAGGCTAAAGGCATGGTCGATTTTGTTGCGGCCGGCAAAAGCCCTGTCGTAGGTAATCAGGGGATAGGCAGCGATCTCTTCCAGGGTCAGCAGCTTCGATTTCAACAACGGATGATCCTCCGGTACCACGACCAGATGTTCCCACTGATAGCACGGCACCGAGATCAGACCGTTGAGTGAAGCGATGGCCTCGGTCGCGATGGCCAGGTCGGCCTGGTCCCGCAGGACCATGTCGGCCACCTGCTTCGGATTGCCTTGCAACAGCGACAAGCGCACCTTCGGATATTTCAGGGTAAAGGCCTGCACCACCGGCGGCAATGAATAGCGGGCCTGGGTGTGGGTGGTGGCGATGGTGAAGCTGCCGCTGTCCTGGGCCGCGAATTCCCGGCCGATGCTTTTCAGGGTTTCGATTTCCCGCATCACGACCTCGACTGACTTCAGCACCGCCCGCCCTGGCTCTGTCAGGCCCCGGATACGCTTGCCATGCCGGGTAAAAATATCGATGCCCAGCTCTTCCTCGAGTTCGATGATCGCCTTCGATACGCCCGGTTGCGAAGTAAACAGCGACTTGGCGGTATCGGTCAGATTGAAATTCTGCCGCACTGCTTCACGCACGAAACGTAATTGATGGAGGTTCATCGATATCGACTGTTGGTTAAGGTCGCAGATGTATTTTCATATGCAAAAACCGCATATAAGCAAATAGATAGACTGTAGTTTGGAATAAGCCAACAGTTTATTACCATTACGCCCTGTTTGCGTGGGGATCTATGACTCTTTCATATATGGTGAGCGGCTTTGCCGTCGGGCTGCTGGTCGGCATGACGGGCGTCGGTGGTGGCTCGCTCATGACGCCGTTGTTGACCTTGCTGTTCAATATCGTGCCCGGCGTGGCGGTCGGCACCGACCTTGCCTTTGCCTCGGTGACCAAGGTCGCCGGTACCGTCGCCCATCGTTACAGCGGCAACATTCATTGGTCAGTCGTGCGCCTGCTGTGTCTGGGCGCCCTGCCGGCGGCGATTGTCACCACCTTCGGCCTGAAATCCTTCGGCGCCCTGAATCCCGAGATCGGCCAGATCATCCGCTATTGCATCGCCGGCTCAGTCGGCCTGACCGTGATTGCCCTGCTGTTTCGCGGCAAGATGCAGGCATGGCTGAATGACCATCCGGAAAAACACCTGCACGGCCGGACGCTGGCGCTGGCAACAGTGGCCTCCGGTATACTATTGGGCGCACTGGTGACGATCTCGTCGATCGGCGCCGGCGCAGTCGGCGCGACGCTGCTGGTGCTGCTGTATCCGAAGCTGGCGCCGGCCGAAATCGCCGGCACCGACATCGCCTATGCCGTGCCGTTGACGGCGATCGCCGCGCTCGGCCATTGGTGGCTCGGGTCGATCAACTGGAATCTGCTGGGCATGCTGCTGATCGGCTCGCTGCCGGGCATCACGATCGGTTCGCTCGCCGCCCGTCGCATGCCGGAAAAATTCCTGCGCGGCCTGCTAGCGGTCACGCTCACCACGGTTGCCGTGAAACTGGTTTTATAAGGACTCATTCGATGTATCGCTACGACCAATACGACCACCAGATCGTCAAGGAACGCATTGCCCAATACACCGGCCAGGTTCGGCGCCGCTTGTCGGGTGAACTGGCCGAAGATGAGTTCCGTCCGCTGCGCCTGCAAAACGGCCTGTATCTGCAACGCCATGCCTACATGCTGCGCGTGGCCGTGCCGTACGGCCTGCTGTCATCGGCCCAGATGCGCATGTTCGCCCACATCGCCCGCACCTACGACCGCGGCTACGGCCATTTCACGACACGCCAGAACATCCAGTACAACTGGATCAATCTGGAAGACTCGCCGCAGATCCTGGAAGAGCTGGCCTCGGTGGAGATGCATGCGATCCAGACCTCCGGCAACTGCATCCGCAACATCACGTCCGATGAATTCTGCGGCGTGGCCGCCGACGAGCTGATCGATCCGCGGCCCTATGCGGAGATCATGCGCCAGTGGAGCACGTTTCACCCCGAGTTCGCTTTCCTGCCGCGCAAATTCAAGCTCGCCTATAACGGCGCGACCGAAGACCGGGCTGCCACCGCGGTGCACGACATCGGCTTCACGGTGCTGAAGAACGACGCCGGCGAGATCGGCCTGCGGGTCATGGTCGGCGGCGGCATGGGCCGCACGCCGATCCTGGGCAGCGTCATCTGCGACTTCCTGCCGTGGCAGCACATGCTGACTTATACGGAAGCGATCATGCGCGTCTATAACCAGTACGGCCGGCGCGACAATATCTACAAGGCAAGGATCAAGATCCTGGTCAAGGCGATCGGCATCGAGGAATTCCGCCGCCAGGTCGAAGCCGAATGGGTCGACCTGAAGGATGGCCCGAGCACGCTGACCGATGATGAATTTGCCCGCGTTGCGTCGTACTTCACTGATCCTGCGTACCAAAAATTCGCCGGTGACGATGCCGATGTCGAAGCCTTGAAGACCACCGACAAGGCCTTCGCCAACTGGACCCGCCGCAACGTCAAGCCGCACAAGATTCCAGGGTATGCAATCGTCCTGCTGTCGCTGAAAAAGACTGGCGTGCCGCCGGGCGATGCAACGGCCGACCAGATGGATTTCGTGGCCGACCTGGCAGATCGTTTTGCCTTCGGCGAGATCCGCGTCACGCACGAACAGAACCTGGTGCTGGCCGACGTGCGGCAAGCCGACCTGCCGGCGCTCTTCAAGGAAGCCAAGGCACACGGCCTGGCCACGCCCAACATCGGCCTGCTGACCGACATCATCTGCTGCCCGGGCGGCGATTTCTGCTCGCTGGCCAATGCCAAGTCGATCCCGATCGCTGCAGCGATCGC
>JAYTLK010000192.1:0-2570 GCA_043729515.1 Herminiimonas sp. | reverse complement strand
CAATTGAGTGCGCCGTTCGTGGGGAATCCAACTCATGGACGCGGACCGCTCCAGCAACACCCAGCCGTATGGACTGCGGGAATCAGATTCGAGACTAACCAGATTCTTGTTCAGGAGTTGATTGAGATTCTTCAGTGATGTCACGGCGGATTTCACGGTCTCTTCGAGTGCGGTGACCTCCTTCGCGGACTTGATCGTTTGGAGTGACTGGCGAAGTCGCATGACAGTGCACCAGTGACGGAGCAGTTCCCGCTCCATTTCCCCCTGATGATCAGCAGCAGCAGCGGGCCACTGGGCGATGATCTGCTCTTCGTATTTGATGTCGTAAGGTGCTGTCTCTCCACGCAGCAACACTCCCAAGGGATCGAGTTTCTCAGCGAGCGTACTCCGGACCTGAGTGGTGTTCTCTGCGTTCCAGGCGACCCAGGCCGCGTGGTCTTGGAAGTGCAACACGGAGGCGTTGAGCGTCCTCCGCCCGTCCTCCAGGATAACGACAAGATGCTTAAACTGATCAAGTGAAATCTCCGCCTTCTTCAGCCACTTCAACGCCGCTTCGTCATGACTCCCCGGGGCCATCAACCAACGTTCGGCAGCCACCATGGAGCGCACCACTTCCTCAAGTTTCTGAAAGACCAGATCCTGATGCGGCTCGTGTTCCAGCTTCGCCAAATGCGGGGACAGGGCGGCGATCTCATACCGCAGCTTGAGATCCTGCTTCCAAGCCTCCGTAGGTGGCTCAGCTTTCAATCGGTCGACCATTCCGGATAAGAAATGCAGCTCGGCAGGCCACTTTCGCTGAGGATATCCCTGTCGATCAAGCTGGGACAAGACATTCTCAAGAGTCTTGAGCTGTGCGGGCTGGAGATTGCCCCGCGTCTCTTCCAGTAGCCACAGGCCGAACTGGGCCTGCTTGGCAGGAGTATCGATTTGTGGAGGCAATTCCGCGCGAGCGAACTGCGGTACGGCTTGACCTTCTGCGGGGGGCTGAATCGCCGCGAGAGTCTTGTAGAGATCCACGAACCCCTTTCGTTCAGCGCTGACCGCCATCCGGACACCGGAGTCCAACGAGAGAGAGAGGGCAGAGAGCTCTTCGTCGCGCCCAGGCTTCAGTCTCGCTTGGACCCGCGGAAGATTCTTGTGAAACAGTTCGAGGTGGTGCTGCACCCGCTTGGGGAGACCGAAGGTCAACGCCACCTCTGCCAATGTCAATTCCTGGCTGAGTGTTCGATAACCGTGAGGAGCGGAAACCACCGCTTGCTCCCATTGCGTTTCCAGCTCCTTCCAAGCCTTCAGACTCGCCACGCCTGGATCGGGCGGCGTTTTTCCAGTCGCGGGATCGGTTGTCGCTGAGACCGGTGCAGTTCCAGCGGGTGGTGGAGTTTTCGCGGCTGTGTCCACAACTGCGGGCGGACTTGGGGGACTCGAACCGTTTTGTGCCACCGGTTCCGCTGTCCCACCGGCCGTGGGAGGCTCCTTCGTAGCCTCAGCCGGAGGGGGACTCTCCTTGTCGGCTGAGGGGGGGGCTAATGCCTTCGAGACAGCCAGCCACTGCACCTGGGAAGTGTCCCGAGTCTTGAACACGTCCACATGCTGCCTCACTCCGCGTTGACCACTCGACCAACTGTCAACATTCTCTTGGACGTAATCCACAATCTCTTTCATGGTGAGTCGACCGTCTTGCCCCTCCGGCCCGTCCACTCCTTCCGCCTGCCCCTTGAAGGCATCCGCCAACGTACTCCCAAAGATTGAGGGAACTCTTCCTCGCCCTTCGCCATCATGCCGGGGCCAATTGACTTGCCCCTCCCCATGGGAACATAGCACCGTCAAATGCAAATTGGGACGATATTCACGACCTTCCACCCACCGTTCGATCTCCTTCTTCAACAACCGCGCTTCGTCAGCGCCCAAAACCCCCAGCGAGGCATCCGGCCAGAGCCCCCCCACATCCAGGCACAGAAGGATATCGACAACCCCAGATTTGTTGATCGCGTTCAGCAGTTCAGGGACGGTCAACACGGAGGCACTGCCGCCATCCATCAAGTCCTGACGAGTGGTCCGCACTGTCAGCAGTTTCAACCCTCCGGCACTCGTGGATCGCGACAACCCGTGGACACTCAAGTACACGATCACACGGTCCCCGCGACCCGCCGCAGCTTCTAACCGGTCAGACAGTTCCTGAGTCAGGGCCGCCCCCTCCAGGGAGACATCCATGGTGTCCACTTCATTGACCCGCGTGGAGTCGTCCTTATGCCAATCCTCAAACACCTTGGACAGCAGATCGACATCGGCTTTGCCACACGGATGGGGGGGAAGGTATTGGTACTCGGTGATCCCAATGCCGATGAACTGAATCGGGGGTAGTACGTCTCTGCCGACGCCGATCATCCACACCAGACCGACAGCAATCGCAATCAATACGGTGAGTACCCCCCCAATTTTCCACCGACGGACTTGTGCGCGCCGCCGCGCCGTGGGAGTGCCCCCCTCGGGACGCCAGTCGCGAGCGACATCCGCCAAGCGACGCGGAGTTCCGGCATTGCCAGGTTCGGTCGACATTCCGATCTCCTTGA
>JAYTLK010000191.1:0-17363 GCA_043729515.1 Herminiimonas sp. | reverse complement strand
GCATTACTACTTTAGGTTAAAATACTGGCGTTGATTACTTAATAAAATTCATGGATCACCTTTAGAATTTTAAATTACTTTAAGGACTAAGTGGTCGTTATTAATATCAGTGATCTAATATTGTCTTTCTTATCCGCAAATGTAAGTGACTTCATGTTGGTGCATTAACCTCATTACCCAGTGAGAATGACATCACATCTTAACCCAGTTTGGAAACAGAATATGTATCTTATGATTGAGCTCTTCATTTACTACCCAACTTTTTGGCCCTATCACGATTTTATTTTCATTCTTATTTAAAAAAGCTCCCCACAGTTCCTCTTCCTGATTCAACAGGGCGATCGCCTTGCGCACGTGCAGGATGCCGACGATGCGATTGATCTCGCCCTCATACACCACCAGCTTGTTGTGATAACAGGTGGTCAGCTGGTTGGTGATTTCCTCGACCGGCATGTCCAGGTTGAGCGCTTCGATCTGGGCCCGCGGCGTCATGACATCCTCGACTGAAATCTGTTCGAGGTCGAACAGATTGAGCAAGATGCTCTTGTGCTTGATCGGTATGAAGTTGCCGCCTTCGAGCACCATCGAGCGCAGTTCCTCAGGCGACAGTCGGTGGTCGCGCTCCTTGCTGCCGGTCTTGATGCGCAGCGCCTTCAGCAAGCTCGAGACGAACAGGTTGACGAACCAGATGATCGGTTTTGCGAGCGTCATCAACGGCTTGAGGACCAGGCTGGTCGGTAGCGCGATGCGCTCCGGATAGGTCGCGCCGATCACCTTGGGCGAGATTTCGGCGAATACGATCAGCAGAAACGCCACCACCGCGGTGGCGATCGTGATCACCCGCTCGTGATTGCCAAAGGCCGAGATCGCCAGCGCCGTGACCAGGGCGGTCGCCAGCGCATTGATCAGGGTGTTGGCGATCAATACCAGCGACAGCACCTTGTCGGTACGGTCGAGTAGCCAAAGCGTGGCAACGGCCTGCTTGCTGCCGCGCTTGGCGAGATGGCGCAGGCGATGGCGGTTGGCTGACATCAGCGCCGTTTCGGTCATCGCGAAAAATGCCGACATCATGATCAGCAGCGCCAGTCCGAGGCCTTGCACCCACAAGGGAAGCGTGTCCATGGCGCAGCGTCAGGCCGCGTCGCCGCGGGTGAGCACGGAGCGGCCGATGGCGTGATATTCGATGCCAAGCGCGGCCATCTGTTCGGGTTCGTACAGATTGCGGCCATCAAAGATCACCGGATGCTTCAGGCGTTGCCTGACCTGCCCGAAATCCGGGCTGCGGAAAGCTTTCCATTCGGTCACGATCGCCAGCGCGTCGGCATCCTGCAGCGCTGCCATCGGCGTGTCGACGAAACGAATCCGCGCCAGTGCTGTTGCTTCCGGAAAATCGAGCGCCAGTACCCGCCGTGCTTCTGCCATCGCCACCGGATCGAAGACGTTCACGGTCGCGCCGCGCCCGACCAGCTCCCGCAGGAGCACCCGCGAAGGCGCCTCGCGCATGTCGTCGGTATTCGGTTTGAAAGCCAGGCCCCAGACGGCGAAGCAGTGGCCGGCCAGATCAGCGCCGAAGCGCTTGACGATTTTCTGGCCGAGCACGTTCTTTTGCCGGTTGTTGACCGCTTCGACCGCCTGCAGGATCAGCAACTCCTGATCATGGGAGCGGGCAGTACGTTCCAGCGCCTGCACATCCTTTGGAAAGCACGAGCCGCCATAACCGCAGCCGGCATACAGGAAACTGTGGCCGATGCGCGGATCCGAGCCGATGCCATGGCGTACCGCATCGATGTCGGCGCCGACCCGGTCGGCCAGGTTGGCCAGCTCGTTCATGAAGGAGATGCGGGTGGCCAGCATCGCGTTGGCGGCATATTTGGTGAATTCGGCCGAGCGCACGTCCATCCAGAAGGTGCGCTCGTGATTGCGGTTGAAGGGCGTGTAGAGATGTTTCATCATCACCCGCGCCCGGTCGCCGGCGGCGCTGCGATCGCAGCCGATGACGATGCGGTCCGGCCGCATGAAATCCTCGACGGCCGCGCCTTCCTTCAGGAATTCGGGATTGGACACGACCGAGAATTCCACCTGGTGCCCGCGCGCGGCAAGTTCGGTGGTGATCACGGCGGCGACCTTGTCGCCGGTGCCGACCGGCACCGTTGATTTGTCGACGATGACCTTGAACGCCGTCATGTGGCGGCCGATCGCCCGTGCGGCGGCCAGCACATATTGCAGGTCGGCCGAGCCGTCTTCGTCGGGCGGTGTGCCGACGGCGATGAACTGGACATCGCCATGGGCCACGCTGGCCGCGATGTCGGTGGAAAACTGCAGCCGGCCGGCTTCACGGTTGCGCAGCACCAGCTCGGCCAGGCCCGGCTCATGGATCGGAATGCCGCCCTGGTTGAGGATGCCGATCTTGCGCGCATCGAGGTCGAGACAAAAAACGTCGTTGCCGAGTTCGGCCAGGCAGGCGCCGGTGACAAGGCCGACATAGCCGGTGCCGATGATGGTTATTTTCATGGGGAGATGGATTGGACAGGTGGATGCAGAAGGTCTTACAAGGGCCCGGCAAGGATCTGGCGACGATCTGGCGACGATCCGGCGACGATCCGGCGACGGTCCGGCGAAGGTCTGGCAAGGGCAGCATCGCTTGAATCGCGGGTATCAGTCTAGCATGGCGGAAGACGGTGATTTTCTGGCAAGTGACGGATTTGCAGGCTGACGATCGACATGAAACCGGCCGTGGCGGCCACGTATAATCGGGCTCGATTCCGCCGACTCCGCCAGACCGCATGGACTTCCACCTGATCACTTCTTTCCTGGTACACGTCGTGCTGTTGCCGCCGGCCTCGCTGTTCCTGCTGGTGGCGCTGGGGTGGTTGCTGGAGAGCCGCCATCCGCGGCTGGGCAAGACGATCAGCCGCGGCGGCGTGATTTTGCTGTACCTGCTGTGCATTCCCGTCGGCGCCACGCTTCTGATTCGCCCGCTGGAAAGCCTCACTCTGGCGCTCGCCAGGCCGCTGGACGCCAACGCCCAGGCGATCGTGGTGCTGGCCGCCGGCCGACTGGCGAACGCGCCGGAGTTCGGCGGCCAGCATCAGCCGGATTACATTGCATTGGCCCGCCTGCGCTATGCCGCGCATCTGCAGCATGCCACCGGACTACCGCTGCTGGTCACCGGCGGCAATGTCTCGCACGACATGCTGCATGAATCGAAAGCAGTGGCAATGGCACGGGCGTTGCAGCAAGACTTCCGCACGCCGGTGCGCTGGATCGAAGGCGCCGCCGAGACCACCGCTGAAAATGCCGGCAACAGTGCCCGCATCCTGCAGGCCGAGAGCATCCATCGCATCCTGCTGGTCACCGATGCGATGCACATGGCGCGCTCGGTGGAAGTGTTCCGGCAGGCCGGGCTGGACGTCGTCGCCGCGCCGACCGTCTTTCTGCGTCCGCGCCCGACCGAAACACTCGATCTGGGCGACTTCATTCCGACCGCCGAGGCATTGCGGCAATCTTATTATGCAATCTATGAATGGGTCGGCTTGATCTGGTACCGGCTGCAACAACCCGCCGGGATGGCTGGAACGACAGGCGCTGGCAAAGGTGCTGGCAAAGGTGCTGGCAAAGGTGTTGGCAAAGGTGTTGACAAAGGTGTTGACAAAGGTGTTGGCACAAACGCTGGTACAAGTGCTGGTACAAGCAGGGCAGCGACAAAGATGGCAACCGGAGCGGCGGCATGAAACGCGGAGGAATACTCTCGGCGCTCCTGGTCACGATGGCAGCTCTGCTGGGGCTGGCGGTGCTGGGCGGCGCGCTTGCGTCGCAGGTGCTGGAGCAGGTCGGTATTGCACCACGCCAGCTTGCGCCCTACATCGAACGGCGCGCCGCCGGCCACAATCCCACCATCGTCGCATTCGGCCAATGGATGGGCCATACCCTGACGGCGAACGACCGCGGACCGGCAACGCCAGCCCGTGCGCTGCGCTTGAAGGTCGGCGCGCAGCCGGGGCCGGCTGCAACGGGCGCGTCACCGAATCCGTCCGATGCCGGCCTGTCACCTGGCCCCGCCGGGGCCGCCAGGCTAGTGCCGGTTGCCTCCGCTGACGCAGCCCTGCGCGCGATGGCCGACGCACTGCCGGGCGACGTCATCGAATTCACGCCCGGCCGCTACCGGCTGAAGGCACCCTACGTCGAACTTTCGCGACCCGGCACGGCGGCGCAGCCGATCACGGTGCGCGCGCGCATTGCCGGCACCGTCGTCCTCGAGCTCGACACGGTCGAAGGCTTTCTGATCGCCGCGCCGTACTGGCACTTCGAGAATCTCGTCATCGATGGTGCCTGTCTGCAGGCAGCGAACTGCGATCATGCATTTCACGTCGTCGGCAAGGGCGCGCATTTCATTGCCCGCAACAACACCATCACCGATTTCAATGCGCATTTCAAGATCAACGGCTCCGGCCCGCTCATGCCGGATGGCGGTCTGCTGGAGCACAACACGCTGCGCAACACCGCCGTGCGTGCGACTGCTGCGGCCGTGACGCCGATCGATCTGGTAGCGGCCAGCGACTGGATCGTGCGCAAGAACTTCATCGCCGATTTCATCAAGGGCGGTGGGGACGAGACCAGCTATGGCGCGTTTTTCAAAGGCGGTGGCGGCAACAACCTGTTTGAAAATAATGTCGTGCTCTGCGAGTATCTGTTGCGGGCGCCGACCGGCGCGCGGGTCGGCCTGTCGTTGGGTGGTGGCGGCACCGGCGCTGCCTATTGCCGCAACGGCGGCCGCGATGGCAGCTGCGGTCCGGAGCAATCCGGCAGCAGCCTGAAAGCGAACCTGATCGCCTCCTGCTCCGACGATGGCATCTATCTCAACCGCGCCGCCGCCAGCACCGTGCTCCACAACACCGTGGTCGACACCGCCGGCGTCTCGGTACGCTATCCCGAATCCGACGCCAGGCTCGAAGGCAACCTGATCGATGGCGCAATCCGCCGCCGCAACGGGGCGGCCGTGCATGACACCGACAACATTGATACGTCAATGCTGCGCCTGTTTCTCGGCTCGCATCCGGTGCGCCAGATGCTCGACGGCGCGACTGCGGCAGATTTCAAGGGCAAGCCGCCGCGCCGGGGCAAGGATGCAGCCGGCGCGGCGGTACCGGACCTGTGTGACACGCCCTCACGCGGGGTGCATGCCTACGGCGCCTTCGACGACTTCGGCGACTGTTTGCGCTGAGGCTTCGCCGGTGGTAGCCGGCGCCGTGCGGCGTTTGCGGCGGCGTTTGCCGGGTGCTGCCGGACGCAGCACCGCCAGGATCAGCATCAGGAAAAACAGCAGGGCCAGGCGCGGCACGTCGAGCAGGCTGTCGAACAATCCGACCAGCAGGAAGCCGATCAGTGCCGTCAGCACCACCTGCCCGAGCCGCTCGCCGGCCACGCTGGCAGCCGCCGAGCGCAGCAGCGCATGCCCCAGCAACAGGGTGAAGCCGGCAATGCCGAACCAGCCCAGCTCGAAATAGATGTTCAGAACGAAATTCTTGACGTGAAACGGCAGGTGATGCCGGTCGCTGCTGAAGAACCAGCCATCGTTGGCCTGGGCGAAGCTGCCATTGCGGATCAGCTCGGCGCCAGTCTGCAGGTCGATCAGGCTGACATTGTCGACATCGACCAGCGTGCCTTCGCCATAGGTCGACATCTGCAGCTGCACCGGCACGCGCAGCGGCCAGGCGCCACCTCCCTGCGACCCGGTCACGATCCGGGCTTCATGGTGATGCCACAACCCATCGGCGGTCCCGCCCAGTTTCACCGGCAGGCCGAGGCAATTCTGCGGATACAACAGCTGGCGTTCACACAGGGCGACATCGAGCGCCGGCTGCTTTGCACGATGCCGCACGTCCACCGAAAAAAGGTAAGGCGTCTGCGGCGCGACGCCGACCCGCTGCAGCATGCGGATGACCTCGCCGTAACCACGCGGATAGGTCGGCCCGCCCAGGCGCAGGAAAGTGTTTTCTGCACGGTTGCCGCTGTCGCGTCGGTAGTCGAAGGTGCTCGGAATTTCATGTGCCTGGTTGTTCCAGAAGTAGGTATCGGGATAGCGGCCCAGGCCCATGCCGAAGGTGGACGTGCGCCAGTCGGGCGTCATCATGGCGAGCGCTTCCGACCAGTGGTCGAGCCGGCCGTCGAGATCGTTGTGCACCGTCGAAAAGCGGCCCGACATGTAGACGCTTGCCGAAAACGGAATCGCGGTCGCCAGCACGACAGCGGCGAAGAATGCCAGGCGCACGCTGGCGCCGTCGATCCGCCACAGAGGCGCTGACGTGATCCGGTTGACGCCGACCACGACCGCCGCCAGGGCCAGCAGCAGCACCATGTCCGGCAGGGCCGCATTGCCGCCCCAATGTTGCGCGATCAGTGCGGCATTCACCATCATCCACGGCAAGGCGCTGCGCAGCAACAGCATGCCGATCGCAGTACGGTCGATGGCGCCGAAAAAGACCAGCCACGCGCCGCCTGCGAACAGCATCGCCGACGCGGCAAAGCAGCCGTAGACTCCCTTGAATGCCGCCAATGGCGTCGCCATCACGACATCCGTCGACAACAGCAGGCTCAAGCCGCTCAGGGCAACCGCACCCGCGACCGGAATCAGGCGCGCCGCCGGCGACCCGGTGCGGCTGAACGTCGAGCGGACCAGGCCGCCGGCAAGAAATGCCGCGCCGAGCACGGCAATGGCCGCCGCCAGCCCGCGATAGCCGCTGCTGGCGAAGACACCGTCCAGTACCCGCGCCGCCAGTCCCAACAGCAACAGCACGCCAGCGAGGCGGCCCCAGCCGAGCCGGCCGCTGCGCCGGCCCGCCAGCAAGAACAGCAAGCCGAACAGCACCAGCGTGCAGACATAGGCCAGATACACCCCGCGCGAAAACGTCGCCAGGCCGACATAGGCGCCCAGCAGCAGCAGCAGCATCGCCGTGCCGGTGCGCCAACGCGACTGTTGGCCCGACAGCCAGAGCGCCACGCAGGGCACCGCCAGCGCCAGGTAACCGTCGAGCGCGGCGCCGCCGGTATGCATCGCCGAAAACGGCGCGGTGATGCGGTAGTCAGCCGAAAAATTGAGCAACCCTGGAAAGACGGCGCGTTCCCAGATCGCTGCCAGGCAGACGCCGGCCAATCCGGTCAGCATGCCGGGGATGAACAGGCTGCCGATGGCGGACATGCCCAACCCGACACTGCGCAGGAGCAATGGCAGCAGCAACAGCATCCAGAAAAACCCCTTCGCAACCCGCAGGCTGTTGAAGCGGCTGAGGTAATTCGTGAAGGCATTCAAGTCGAGCGCCGGCGCCATGCCGAGTCCGCGCGCCGTGCCGATCACGTAGGCAATCGCGAGCAGGGTCAAGGCAAACATGGCAAAACCGGTCAGCCTGGCCTGTGGCGGCGCGGCGCCCAGCCGCCAGTATCCGACGGCAGCCGTCACCAGCAACAGCAGATCGATTTCTTCGAGAAAGAACCAACCGGTCCAGGGCGCCAGATCGAGCACCGGCAGCAGCGCCGGCAGCAGGAACAGCCAGAGCGCCGGACGCCAGGCCAGCACTGCCGCATATGCCAGCAGAAACGGGGCCAGCAGCCAGGCGTCGATCGGATAGATGCGTGCTGCGGCCACGGTGGCCACCGCCAGGACCGCAGCCACCGTTTTTGTCAGCACCGTGCCCGCTTTGGTTGGAGACGGGCTCATGCTGCCGCTCTCATGCGGCGGCCTGCACCGACGACATGCCAGGTGCTGCCGTGCCGGCCGGGCTCAGCGCCCCGGCGCCAGGTTGGCCACGTACCAGTCCATCGCCTGCGCCAGACCGGCGTCGATGCGGTGGGACGGCGCGTAGCCGAGCAGGTCGCGCGCCTTGCTGATGTCGGCCTGGGAATGGCGTACGTCCCCGCCGCGAAACGGGCCATAGGTCGGTGCATGGGCGCTCACATGGGTGAAGCGCTCGCGCAACAACCCCCGCATCATTTCATAGAGCTGGTTGAGGGTGGTGCGGTCGCTCAGCGCGATGTTGTAGACCTGGTTGACGGCGGCGGGATCGGTTGTCAGGGCAGCCAGGATGTTGGCCTGCACGACATTTTCGATGAAGCAGAAATCGCGGCTCGTTTCGCCGTCGCCATTGATCTTCAGCGGCTTGTCGTCGATCAGGGCGGCGATCCATTGCGGAATCACTGCGGCGTACGCGCCGTTGGGATCCTGCCGCGGTCCAAAAATATTGAAGTACCGCAGGCCGATCGATTGCATGCCGTAAGTGCGACCGAACACGTCGGCATACAGCTCGTTGACATATTTGGTGACTGCGTAGGGTGACAAGGGCTTGCCGATCACCGCTTCGACCTTCGGCAGCGCGGGATGGTCGCCGTAGGTCGAACTGGAGGCGGCATAGACGAAGCGTTGCACCTTGGCGTCACGGGCGGCCACCAGCATGTTCAGGAAACCGGTGATGTTGCTGGCGTTGGTCAAGATCGGGTCATCGATCGACCGCGTGACCGATCCCAGCGCCGCCTCGTGCAGCACATGGTCGACACCGGTGCAGGCATCGACGCAATCGGCGAGGTTGCGAATGTCGCCTTCGATGAAGCGGAAATTTGCCCATGCCGCTTCGCCCACCAGCGCCCGGACCTGGTCCAGGTTGTGATGATGACCGTTGGAAAAATTATCCAGGCCGGTGACCGTCTGGCCCAGTCGCAACAGCGCTTCGAGCAGGTTCGAGCCGATGAAGCCGGCCACGCCGGTGACGAGCCAGCGGCGCGGCGCCTGCGACAGCGCCTGCTGTGCCTCAATGAAAGTGGTCATGTGGTTCGGGAAATCAGAGACGCCAGACATGCAGGCCGGCTTCCTGCAATGCTGCCTGGTTGAACTGCGACTTCACGTCCACGAACACGCCGTTCGGAATCAGCTTCGACTGGAAATCGGCCAGCGAGCGCGCCACCAGTTCACGGTGCGACACGGCAGCGACGATCGCATGCGCGCGCGGCAGGGCGTCCCAGCTTTCCAGCTTGACGCCATATTCATGCTGCGCTTCGTCAGCGTCAGCCACCGGGTCATGCACATGCACCTCGACGCCGTAGGACTTCAATTCTGCCACCACATCGGCGACTTTCGAATTGCGCAGGTCAGGGCAGTTTTCCTTGAACGTCAGGCCCAGCACGTTGACATGCGCGCCGCTGACATTGATGCCGGCCTTGATCATTTCCTTGATGGTTTTTTCAGCGATCAGCTTGGCCATGCCGTCGTTGATGCGCCGCCCGGCCAGGATTACCTGCGGGTGGTAACCGATCATTTCCGCCTTGTGCGTCAGATAATACGGATCGACGCCGATGCAGTGACCACCGACCAGGCCAGGGCGGAACGGTAAAAAATTCCATTTCGTGCCGGCGGCCTGCAGCACCTCCAGGGTGTCGATGCCGATCTTGTCGAAGATGATCGACAGCTCGTTCATCAAAGCGATGTTCAAGTCGCGCTGGGTGTTCTCGATGACTTTCGCCGCTTCAGCGACCTTGATGCTGGAGGCGCGGTAGACGCCGGCGGTGATGATCGATTCATACAGCTTGGCGATCTGGTCGAGCGTGTCGGCGTCGTCGCCCGAGACCACTTTCAGGATCGTGGTCAGGGTATGTTCCTTGTCGCCCGGATTGATGCGCTCGGGTGAGAAGCCGACATGGAAATCGGTCTTCCATTTCATGCCCGAGTGTTTTTCGATGATCGGAATGCAGACTTCTTCGGTTGCACCCGGATAGACGGTCGATTCGAAGGTGACGATCGCGCCGCGCTTCATGTATTTGCCGACCGTCTCGGAAGCGCCGGCCAGGGCCCGGAAGTCCGGTTGGTGGGCATCGTCGACCGGTGTCGGCACGGCGACCACGATATGGTCGCATTCGGCCAGGGCGGCGCCATCGGTGGTGACGGTCAGGTGCGTCGCCAGGCGCATCTGCTCGGTCGTCAGTTCGCCGGTCGGATCGACGAAGCGCTTGTAGCTGTCGATTTTTGCAGCCGACAGATCGAAGCCGATCGTGCGCATTTTCTTGCCAAATTCGACCGCCAAAGGCAGGCCGACATAACCGAGTCCGACGACAGCAACTGCATTCATGATGAGTTCCGGGTAAAAGAGGTTGCGTCGTGGTTACACGACTGTATGTACTTGTTTAGAAAGCGAAATATGGGTGAAACGGGGTACCTTGACTATAGCAGATAAGAAATTCCGCATCAATTTTGAAACGTTGACAATCGTTAACGGCCGTCCCATTTTCCCGCTGCCACCAGCTTGTTTTTCAAGCCTTCCACGGGGTAGTTCTGGGCGTAGGCTTTCTTCGCATAGACACGCGCCTCGTCGAACTTGTTTTGGTTGGCATACAACAGTCCGAGGTTGTAATTGGCGGCGGCATTGTCCTGGTTGATCGACAGCGCGCGCTTCAACTCCTGGGTGGCGCCGGCAATATCCCCACGTTTGAAGAGATAGGTGCCGTAGATGGTGTAGACGGCGTCGTCATCCGGTTGATAGCGCATCGCCCGCTCGAAGTAGCAGGTGAAGGAGTAGTGCATGTTCGGATCTTTCGGCCCTTTGCTGCGCAAGGCCAGCTTGGCGACCGACGCCAGTGCCCGGTGATGATTGGGAAATGCGCGCAGGGTGTAATCGAGGTCACCGCCGAGATAGCCGGCATTGCCGCCGACCAGGTTTTCGACGTCGGGCGTGAAATGCGCCATTTCGACCAGATAGGTCTGTTGCGGGAATTCGCTTTTCGCCTTGCGGTAGTCGAACGGCCCGAAGGCGTTGGTGAGCTTGCCGCAATATTGGGCGGCAGGCACGGCCGCTGCCGGCGCGACGTGCAGGCACAGCAAGGCGCCGACTGCCAGGCAGGCGATCCGGCAGGCATGCGAGACCGACTGCGGCACGCGGACTGGCTTGGTGAAGACAGCACTCATTTGTTGACTCCCTGATGGACAGTCGATTGATCTGACATGGTAACGGCGTGAAACAGTGACGTGCTTCATTTTTCCAGACTTTCCAGCAATGCGGCCAGCTCCCGGGTACGCCCTTCACGCGAACGTTGCGTGACAGCCTCCATTGGCGTGACTGGCGCCGTTCCAGCACGTAACAGGTCGAGGAACCTGACCAGTCCTGCCTCGATTTCGCTGCGCACATCGAGAGCGGCAATGGTATCGATGCCGGCCTCGCGCAGGCTTTGCGCGGTGTCGCCGGCTGCATCCGTCAGCGCCAGGATCGGCCGCTGCGCCCGCAAGTATTCATACAGCTTGGCCGGAATCTGGCTGTTGCAGTTGGCCGCCTGCAGGATCAGCAGGCCGTCTGCCTGCAGCATCTCGCTCAGCGCGTCCCGGTAGGCAACCGGCGGCGCCAGCTGCACGATGTCGGCGATGTCGTTCTTGTCGATCAGCGGCTGCAGGTAATCGTCATGGGCGGTTGCCCGCAAGATGATGCGCAGGCGGCCGGCGTCGATCGCGCCACGCTGCTTCAAGGCCGACAGCGCTTCGAACAATGGTATCGGATCCCGCTCGGAAGGATAGATGATGCCGCTGTGGACAAGCAGCAGCGGCCGCAGGGCCGTTGCGACGGGCGTCGATGGCGATGCGGCGATCGGCGCCGGGGACGGCATCGCCGAAGTCGCTGCCGAGGCGAAATTTTCTTCGTCGTAGCCGTTTTCGATCAGCACGAAGCGCGACGGCGGAATGGCGGGGAAGCGCCGCAGATGATCACGGATCGTGCCCGGCGTGGAAAACACGGCGCGGGTGCAATGCATGAGCGTCTTCTTCTCGATCCATTGATAGACGCGGCGCATCGCCGGATCGGGCGGATAGCCGTCATCCGTCATCGGGTCCCGGAAGTCGGCGACCCAGGGCAGGCCGGTCAGCTTGTGCAGGGTGTAGCCGATCAGGTGCGCGGTGGCGATCGGATACGTGCTCCAGATGACATCCGGCCGGTAGCGCCGGATCATGCGCAGGCCGGCCGGCACGGCGCCCAGCCACCAGCTGCTCCAACGATCGGGCAGGGCCATGCCGCCGACATACTTTCCGCGGAACGCCAGGTGACGCGAGGTGTCGAGGGCAAAGGCACGTTCGACCGGCAGATCGGCTGCGATCTCGCTCATCTGGTCGTCGCCGGTACGGGCATAGGCGCGCGGATGCGCCGACAGCACCAGCGGTTGCCAGCCGAAGCGCGGCAGGTATTGCGCGAATTTCAGCGTGCGCTGGATGCCGCTGCTGCCGCGCATCGGCGGGAAATGATAGGCCACCATCAGGACACGCTTCACCATGACGCGATCCAGTCTGCCGTCCAGCCACTGACCTGGTCGCGCCAGTCCTGGCGGGAAAAAGTGTGGTTGGCTGGCCCCAGGGTACGCTGCTCGACACGGGGCGCTCGCAATAGTGTCCGCCACGCAGCCGAGCCGGCGGTCAGGTCACAGAATTCACGGGCAGTCAGGTCATTGCCGCTGAGAATCACGAGCACCTTGCCACGAAAGCGCTCCAGGCCATCCTGCATGCGTGCTGGCAGGGGCACCATTTTTGTAGCGGATGCAGATGCGGATGCGGATGCAGATGCAAAAGCAGGCGCAGCCGCGCCGATGGCGCCGACCGCAGCGTCAGAAGCCGTGCCGCGCGTGGCGGCGGCGAGCTTGCCGACCAGCGAGCTGGCAGCGCCGCGAAAATCGAAGCCGCCAAGCAGGATCTTGCGCCACAACGCCGGCGAGCGCAGTCGCGACCAATAATAATGTTTTAGAAAGGCTCGGGCTTCGCCGCCTTCGGTGCGCACCCAGGGGTTGAGCAGGACCAGGCCGCGCACCCGGGCGTCGCGGTGGGCATAGAACAGTGCGGCGGATGCACCGTCGCACAGCCCCCAGATCACCACTTCAGCCAGGCTCGGTACTTCCCGAAAAAACTGGTCGATCGCTGCCCGCAAGTCATCGTCGACGTCGCCGAAGTCGCGGACCGCGCCTTCACTGTCGCCCATGCCGCGATAATCGAAGCGCAGCACCGGTATCCCGGCTGCAGCCAGCCGATCGGCCAACAGACGGAACTGCCGGTGGCTGCCCACCCGATACTGCGGGCCACCAACCACGACCAGGACGCCGCGGGTGCTGCCTGCCTTGACGGTGTGGTCGATGCCGTCGATGCCTGCCAGCGTCGTCGCATGCGATGCAGGCAAGGTCAGGACGCCTTGCAGCCAGGCATCGTGGCAGGGAAATCCAATGGCACGCTGCACGATGTTCATGCCGCCACGCCATCGGTGATGGCGAGGGTCGCGCCAAGGAGTTCCGGCGCTTCGACGATTTCCTGCGATGACCAGAATGGCGCGCCCTGCGCCAGGTGCACCTGCAGCGCGACGCCTTTTTCGCGCAGCGCCGCGGCAACCGTGGCGGCCGCCGGTGGCAGGCCGCGACCGGTTTCACTCACCACTTCGAACCAGTGCACGCGCAAACCGGGCCGGCCGAGGCCGGCGAGCCGGCAGCGATCGATGGCGCCGGCCAGTTGCGGCGCCAGCAGGTAGCCGCCGATTTCCAGGCTGTCGCCGGCAGACAGCGCAGCCCGCAACGATTGGGTCGTCACGGTGGCCGCAGGCGCCTTGCCGTCGGCAGCAGGGCGAATGCCGCCGGTGCCTGTTCCGGAAGGCGTGGCGGGCGCAATCGCTTCGTCCTGTCCCATCATGTCCGCCGCCATGCGGATACGCAGGAACTGGGTCATGAACTGTTCACCGTTGAGCACCGGTTGCCACAGCAGCACATCGTCGACCGGCGTCGTCGCATGGGTGGCGAAATCCAGCGCCAGCAACCCGCCCAGGCGCGTGCCCCATACGCCTGGCGGCATCGAATGCCGTTGCGCCAACCATTGCCGTGCGCGCTCCAGGTCGTCATGCCAGGTTTCCCACCTGGCGTCAGAAAAATCGCCGCTGCTGTCGCCACAGCCGTGCAGGTCGATCTGCAGCACGGCATGACCGGCAGCCGCGAAGGCGCGTGCCTGCAGCGCGGCCATGCGGCGCGACTTGTTCATCTCTTCGGCGAACGCGTGGACATGCAGCCAGGCGCCGCGTGGCGTCCCACCGGTGGCGGGCGCGTGATACAGGCAATAGCGCTCGCCACCAGGAACCGGCAGGAAGAAACCGTGCGCGCGCGGCAGCGGCATCAGATTCACGCAGCCAGTTTCTCGGCAACGAACGTCGTCAGGCTGCCGACGGTCTCGAAGGTTGCGGCGCTGATGTCATCGTCGTCGATGACGATGCCGAAATGCTCTTCGAGCGCCGTCAGGATGTTGACCACGGCCATGGAATCGAATTCCGGAATGCTGCCCATCAGGCCCGAGTCTGCCTCCAGTGCAGCCTTGCGCTCGCCCAGCGCCAGTACGTCGGCCAGGATGTTCTTGACGTCTTCGAGGTATTGCATCGGTGTTTCCATGGTCGATGAAACCAGCGTGAAGCTGGCTTCGGATTGTCAGATGTCAGGTGTCAGGTGTCAGGTATCGGTAGCAGCGGCTGGCGCAGACGTCGGCGAAGCCGCCGCCGGAGGTGTCGTGGCTGGTGTGGCTGGTGTGGCTGGTGCGGCCGGCCTCGGCCGCAAGCGTTCATGCAGACTTGCCAGTGCGCTGAAACGGTAGCAGTTCACGTGATACAGCATGCGCACTTCGCCGGTCCATTTCAGATGCCAGTCCATGACCTTGCCATAGAACTCGATGCGGGCCAGTCGCTGCTCGGCAAACAGCTGTTCGCATTGTTGCTGGCGCAGCAGGAAGGCCGGTGAAGTGCCGTCCTTGATGCTTTCATCATAGGTCGTCTTCAGGATCACGATGTGATCCGGCCCCTCGATGCACAGGTCCATTGCCACGACGCGTTCGTTGAAATAATAGCGATACAGGCGGGCCGCGCCACGGCGGGCGAAGTTCTCCAACATGCGCTGGTAGAAACGGCCCTGCGCATTGTCGGGATGGATCGCCGTGCCGATCTCCGCCTTCCAGCCAGCGCTCTCGAGCCGGCCGTAATCGGCCAGCGCCGCTGCCACGTCCTGCGGCGCGGTGCTGCATTCAAGCCGCGTCAAGACGCCTTCCTTGTCGAGCTTGTTACGCTGCTTCTTCATGTTCTGGCGCAGATTCTTGCCGCGAGCGCTCCAGTAATCCTCGAAGCTGCCCGCCAGCGTCACCCGCGCGGTCTGCACGTACTCCATCATCCGCAGCCGGGCCTCGGGCACCGGGCGCGGCGTGAGCTCCGGATCGAGCTGAGTCAGGCCGATCATCAACGGAAAGCCAGGCAGCGCGCGCAGCAGCGTTGACAGGAGTGCGGCCAAGTCGTTGCCAGGCCGATGCAGCCAGAGGCCGATCGGCGCCTGCGATGGCTGGAACGTATCCCAGACACCTTTTGCGCGCGGCGTCAGGATCGCCATCGCCTGGGTTTTCCCGTTCAGTTCGCACAGCGCCAGCAGTTCGCGGCCAGTGCCGAACTGTTCCAGCAAGGGCAGCACGAAATCCGGCGAGAGCAGGGGTGATCCGCCGGTGTCGTCATTGAGCGACTGCCAGCGCCCGGCGTGGTCGGCCAGGCGGCTTGCCGGCAATAGAGTCCAGTTCATGCCGCCACCGTCTGAGTCAGCAATGCTTCCTTGATTTTCTTGATCATCCAGTCGATTTCTTCTTCTTTCAATTCCTGATGACAGGGGAACTGCAATACCCGTCGCGAGAGGTCGACGCTATTGCCGCAGACGCTGGCATCGACGCCAGGCCAGAGGTATTCGCCGAATCGAATGATCGGCACGCCGCTTTCCTTGAGCACCTGAAAAATCGGCTCCGGCTGGTCGGTCAGCAGCGGGAACACCCATGGATAGACCCGTTCCGGCAATACCGGAAACAGCGGGCGGCAATCAGGCAGGCCTGCCACGGCCTCCTGCAACTTCAGGTAATTCTGCCGGCGCCGGGCAGCCATGCGCTCGCGTGACACCAGTCGCAGCAGGCAACGTGAAAAATAGGAAGAGCGCTTGTCGAGCCAGTTCGGATCGAATCCAAAACCCCCGTCTGACGAGCCCGGCGCCAGGGATTGCGGCGCAACGCCGCCACGCGCCTTGAGTTTGCCCCAAACAAAATTCTTCAGAAACATCGGCAAGCGCAGCAGCATTTTCACCGGTCCGAGCCGACGATACTCGAAGCCGTCCTCCAGCGTGTTGATGGCGACCTTGGCTTCAAAGCCGATCCCGGCCGAATGCAGCGCGACCGTATCGAGCCGATGACGCGACGACACCAGGCAACCACCCTCGTAGATCGGGAAAAATTTCATGCTGCTGGCGATTGCATAATCACCGAAGCTGCCGACTGATTTGCCGGCATGCTCCCCGAGGAAGGAATGGGCACAGTCTTCCAGCATCAGCAACCGGTTGGTGTCGCAAAAAGCGCGGATCTTCGACAGGTTCTGCGGGAAACCGAAATAATTCGTGGCCATCACCAGCTTCGTGGTTGCATCGAGCTTGCTGGCGATGTCGTCGAGATCGACCGACGTGTCGGCATGGATGCGGTAGAACACTGGCGTGGCGCCGGACCAGATCACCGGTTCGACCATTGACGCACAGTGATAGGCGGGCACCATGACCGAATCGCCGGCACCAATGCCCATCTGCTTCAGCGCCAGCGCGATCGCCACCCGGCCACTGGTGACGAAGCGCACGGCACCGGCGTCCAGGACCGACGGTACACGGCGGGTGCCGCCGCGGAAGGAGCCGAATGAAAGCACCGGTTGGGTCGGGATGAGCGATGGTGGATAAGCCTGCATTGCAATATCGTTTTCCTGGCGTGACGAACATTCCGCCATGCGTTCGTGAAGGTTCGCTGTTTGTTTTTCGCGAAAAACATTAACAACGTGCAAACATTGGCGAATCAGCGCAAGGATACAGAAGATTCGCCACCATATGTTGTTTGTTTGCCAAGTTTGGTGCAGTTCCCGACAGGTTGGTACGGTCGGCCCGGAGCCACGCTGCCAGAGGTGAAATCCGGTGTGAGACGATAGCGGATTTCAAAGTGTTAGCGCGTTTTTTAGCAATAATTAACAAAGTTTTCGAATGGCCGAATGCTAAGATCACGTCCGCAGTGCCGCCAGGAGTGCTGCGCGTTTGGTTGCTGTCTGCAGATCGCGATCACTGGTCCTCTCGCAGCCGGCGTCGCCGATGGCCATGGCGCAGTTCAGCCATGCCGGCCCGATGCAAGTGCCTACTCCACCAACATCGCCTGCATTTCCCGTTTCCCGTTTCCGAATTTCGCATGGTGGATTCCCTCGACAGACAGGTTTTGCATGACTGACCTACTTCACGAATTTATTGTTGCCTCTGCGCAACGTTCGCCGCAGGCCGAAGCGCTGGTGTATGACCGCCAG